>JAFACP010000082.1 GCA_023425455.1 Pseudomonadota bacterium
GCGCGAGCGCCGCCTCATCACCGCCGCCGGTCCAGACGCGCTGGCCTTTTTTGCCCATGATGATCGCCGTGCCGGTGTCCTGGCAGGTTGGCAGAATGCCTTTGGCGGCGATGTCAGAGTTACGCAGGAACTGCAGGGCCACATATTTGTCGTTTTCGCTGGCCTCAGGGTCATTCAGAATGGCGGCGACCTGCTTCTGGTGGGAAGGACGCAGCATAAACGCGGCGTCGTGGAAGGCCTGCTGCGCCAGCAGCGTCAGCGCTTCGGGCTCGACTTTCAGTATCTGCTGGCCGTCGAATTCGCACACGCTGACGTGTTCTTTGCTCAGCAGATAGTATTCGGTGTCGTCATGGGAAAGCGGGAAGGGGGTCTGGTAGTGAAACGGTTTGTTTGACATAGCTTGCTCCGTAAAAATATAAAACCGCCGGAGGATGAGTCCGGCGGTCAGGGATCAGAACATCATTGACATCCACGGATAACCAATCAGCAGCAGCGTGGCGAGGAAGATGGCACCGAAGATGGTGCCCAGACGCCAGTAGTCTTTGGTGGGCAGGTAGCCACTGCCGTAGTAAATCGGGCTTGGGCCAGTACCGTAAGGGGTGATGATCCCCATGATACCCAGCGAGGTCACCATCAGCAGAACAAACACCTCCATGTTCATGCCAGGGATCGTGGAGGCGATGGTCAGCATCGCGGGCAGCAGCGCGGTGGTGTGCGCGGTGGTGCTGGCAAACAGGTAGTGCAGCAGGAAGAACGCCAGCAGCAGCACGATGGTGGCCACGCCCGGTGAGATCCCGCTCATCAGCATGCCGCCCTCTTTGCCCAGCCAGCCGATAAAGCCGGTAGAGGAGAGGCCGTCGGCCAGGGCAACCAGGGTGGCGAACCAGACGAAGGTGTTCCAGGCAGCTTTATTGCCGGTAATGTCATTCCACTCCAGCACGCCGGTCCACAGCATCAGGCCGACAATTAACAGCGCGGCCATCGCCGGTTCAATCCACGCGGCGACGAAGATCCACATCAGCAGCGCACAGCACACGAACACCAGCAGCAGGATTTCATTGCGCGACAGTTTGCCCAGTTTTTCCAGCTCACGGCTTGCCCACAGCGGCACTTCGTCGTTGATTTTGACTTCCGGCGGGTAGAACCAGTAGGCCAGCAGCGGCATGGTCAGAATCAACAGCACGCCCAGCGGCAGGAAGGCGATAAACCAGGTGCCCCAGGAGATGCTGATCCCGACGGTGCTTTTCACCAGCGCCAGCGCCAGCAGGTTGGGTGCCAGCGCGGAAAGAAACATTGAGCTGGTGATACAGGCTGCGGTGATCGCGACCCACATCAGATAAGAGCCAATTTTGCGCGCGCTCGGGTCATTCGGTTTTGAACCATACAGCGGCGGCAGGTTGGCGATGATCGGGTAAATTGTCCCGCCGCTACGGGCGGTGTTGGATGGCGTAAACGGCGCCAGCAGCAGGTCGGCAAAGGTGATAGCGTAACCCAGCGTCAGGCTGCGGCGGCCGAGGTACTTCACCAGTATGAGCGCCAGACGGCGGCCAAAGCGCGTTTTATCGTAACCGGCGGCAAACATAAAGGCACCGAAAATCAGCCACACGGTTGAGTTGCCGAAGCCGCCAACCGCCCACTTAAAGGAGGCGCCCGCCAGTTTGAATTTCGGGTCAGCCAGCTGTTCCGGGCTGAACAGCACCCACTGGCTGCACAGGGCAATGGCAACCACGCCGGTCAGACCAATCACCGCGCCCGGCAGTGGTTCGAAGATCAACCCCACGATCACCCCGACAAAGATGGCGAAGTAGTGCCATGCATAAGGCGGCAGTCCGTCCGGTACCGGCACAAACAGCAGCAGCACCGCGACGATAATCGGCAGCGCCATCATCAGCAGACGTTTTGCTTTTCCGTCTGATGCTTTACTCGCCACGGGAGGCGTTACAGCAGTTTTTGTATTCATAGTTTCGCGTCTTAAGTTGTCAGTAATTCGGTAGTGAAAAAACAAATTCGCTTTCTTTAGTTTCTTTGCTTTTTTTAGTTATTAAAGGTGCGTTTTTGTCATTTCAGGAATAACGATTTAACGCATTTTTGTTTGCGCTAAATTAAAAATTGATGATGTTTATATATTGCGCCTTTGGATGCCATATCTGTTGATCGCGATCAAAAAAACAGAATTGCGGGATTATTTTTAATCGCTTTTAAATAACCCCATAGTGCTATGTGGATATTATTGTTTTGCCCTTTTTAACGCGCCGGTCGTGATATATTTATGTCGAAGTTTTTGTTTTTAACTTATTGTATTTTAATGTTATTTAAGGGGTTTTGCGGCAGGGTGTAAAGTAAGTAAAAAGTTAACAATGTTTAAAATTTTGTGAACGGAGTAATTTATATTGCTAACACCAATGTGTTATTAATGTTATTGCTGTAATTAAATAGTTTTTTAACTAATGTAATGGCTTTAGAAACTAAAAAATCATTATATTAATATCATGACATCGGCGGAAAACATCGAAATAAAATTAAGCCCGATAACGAATTCTTAATTTTTAAAAGTTTGGAGTTTCTATTATGAGCACTAACGAACGTATTCTTAGCCCGTTTACATTACCGAATGGTACTGAACTGAAAAACCGTTTGTTAATGGCGCCAATGACCACCTGCACTGGCTATTATGATGGTACGGTCACCAGTGAACTGGTGGAGTATTATCGGGCCCGCGCCGGCAGCATCGGCACCATCATTGTCGAGTGCTGCTTTGTCGACGACCTCGGTCTCGCCTTCCCGGGCGCTATCGGGATTGATAACGACGAGAAGATCGCCGGGTTGGCGAAAATCGCCGAGGCGATAAAATCCAGAGGCTCGAAAGCCCTGCTGCAGATCTACCACGGCGGCCGGATGGTTGATCCGATGCTGATCGGCGGTCGCACGCCGGTCGGCCCGAGCGCTATCGCTGCGCCACGTGACGGTGCGGCAACCCCGGTTGCCCTGACCAGCGAAGAGGTGACAGCGATGGTCGGTAAGTTTGGTGAAGCGGTACGCCGCGCCATTCAGGCCGGTTTCGATGGCGTGGAAATCCACGGCGCTAACACCTATCTGATCCAGCAGTTCTACTCCCCAAATTCCAACCAGCGTGACGACGAGTGGGGCGGCAGCCGCGATAAGCGTGCCGCATTCCCGCTGGCGGTTCTGGAGATCACCCACAAAATGGTGCGCCAGTACGCGGATGACGCGTTCATCATTGGCTACCGCTTCTCCCCGGAAGAGATGGAAGTGCCCGGGATCCGCTTTGACGACACCCTGTATCTGCTGGAGAAGCTGGCGGCACACGGTGTTGATTATCTGCACTTCTCCGTAGGCGCGACCCTGCGTCCTTCGATTGTCGACACCCAGGATCCTACACCGCTGATTGAAAAATACTGCGCCATGCGCTCTGACACGCTGGCACAGGTTCCGGTCATGGGCGTCGGCGGGGTGGTTAATGCCGCGGATGCAAGCCTCGCGCTTGAGCACGGCTATGACCTGATTGCGGTGGGGCGGGCCACCATTGCCTACCCGGACTGGACTGACCGAATCGCTGCCGGTGAAAACCTGGAGCTGTTTATGGACAGCACGCAACGTGAAGCGCTCAACATCCCCGAGCCGCTGTGGCGTTTCTCGCTGGTAGAGGCGATGATCCGCGATATGAGCATGGGCGAGTCGAAGTTCAAGGCCGGCACCTTCGTTGAGACGGTCCAGGACGACAGCCGGGAGCTGGTGATTAACGTCAGCCTCGAAACTGACCGCATTGCGGATATTGAGCTGGCGTCTGACGCCGCTCAGGACGTGGAATTCGTCACCAGCTTTGAGGAGATCCGCAGCCGCATTCTGGATGCCAACACCCCGCATGTGGATGCCATCACCGGTGCGACCAGCCAGAGCGAAGCGGTGAAAAAAGCGGTCTCTAAAGCGATGCTGAAATCCAGCAAAGCGCTGGCGGCGGAAGAGGGGGCTGACCCGAACGAAAGCAAAAGCGTGGATGTGGTAGTGGTCGGCAGCGGCGGGGCCGGTCTGGCGGCGGCGATCCAGGCGCATGACGAAGGCGCGAGCGTGCTGATTGTTGAGAAGATGCCAACCATCGGCGGCAACACCATTAAAGCCTCTGCCGGGATGAATGCGGCCGAAACCCGCTTCCAGCGCGTGAAGGGGATTCAGGACAGCAAAGCGCTGTTCTACAAAGAGACGCTGAAAGGGGGCGGAAACAAGAACAACCCTGAGCTGCTGCATCGCTTTGTCGAGAACGCGCCACAGGCCATCGAGTGGCTGGCGACCCGCGGCATTATGCTCAACGACATCACCACCACCGGCGGGATGAGTATCGATCGTACCCACCGTCCAAAAGATGGTTCAGCCGTGGGCGGATATCTGATTAGCGGGCTGGTGCGTAACGTCACCAAACGTAACATCGACGTGCTGCTCGATACCTCGGTGAGCGACATTCTCTGCGAAAACGGCGAAGTCACCGGCGTACGTCTGACTACCGACGACAACGAAACCTTCACCGTGGCGACGAAAAGCGTGATTGTGGCAACCGGCGGTTTCAGCGCCAACAGCCAGATGGTCGTGAAATACCGTCCGGACCTGGAAGGCTTTGTCACCACCAACCACAAAGGGGCGACCGGCGGCGGTATCGCGCTGCTGGAACGTATCGGCGCCGCGACGGTTGATATGGGTGAAATTCAGATCCACCCAACCGTTGAGCAGAAGACCTCGTACCTGATCTCTGAATCGATCCGCGGCGGCGGGGCTATCCTGGTGAACCAGCAGGGCAACCGCTTCTTCAACGAGATGGAGACCCGGGACAAAGTCTCGGCGCAGATTATCGCCCTGCCTGAGAAGTACGCGTACATTGTTTTCGACGAGCATGTGCGCAGCAAAAACAAAGCGGCAGATGAGTACATCGCGAAAGGCTTTGTCACCAGCGCCAGCTCCCCCAAAGCGCTGGCGGAGACGCTGGGCATGGACTATCACGCCTTCCTCGCGACGCTTGAGCGCTACAACGGCTTTGTCGAAAAACAGCATGATGACGACTTTGGCCGGACCACCGCGCTGCGCGCGCCGATCAACGAAGGGCCGTTCTACGCCATTCAGATTGCGCCGGGCGTGCACCACACCATGGGCGGCGTGACCATCAACACCGACACCTGCGTGCTGGACAGCAACCGCAACGTGCTGCCAGGCGCCTTTGCCGCCGGCGAAGTAGTGGGGGGGATCCACGGCGGTAACCGTATCGGCGGTAACGCAGTGGCGGATATCATTATTTTTGGTACCCTTGCCGGACATCAGGCGGCGATGCGTGCGAAAACGGCGTAAAGCTCCTGTGCTGTAGGCCGGATAAGCGCAATGTTATCCGGCATTTTCCCCGGCGGTGCGGTGCCTGCCGGGGCTACATCTGAGGGAATATGCCATGTCTGATGACAACCGCGTTTACCGTTATTCCGCCGTTCTGATGGGCTCGCCGATCCTGCTGAAGCTTTTTTCCCATGATGAGGCGCTGGCCTCCCGCGTGTTTCGCCTGATCAAACAGTACGAAGATCTGCTCACCGTTAACCGTGCCGATTCGCAGGTGATGGACATCAACCATGCCGCCGGACAGCACCCCGTTCGCGTCAGCCGTCCGGTGTTTGAACTGATCCGCTGCGCAAAAGCGGCAAGCCTGCTGAAAGGCAGCGCGTTTAACCTGGCGATTGGCCCGCTGGTCAAACGCTGGAAAATCGGCTTTCACGGTGACAGCGTCCCGCCGCCGGAGGAGATCGCCTCGCTGCTGGCGCTGACCCGTCCGCAGGATGTGGTGCTGGATGAGGCCAACAGCAGCGTATTTCTGGCCTGCGCCGGTATGGAGATCGATCTTGGCGCCATTGCCAAAGGCTATATCGCCGATCGGGTGCGGGATTACCTGCGAAAAGCGGGGGTTACGCTCGGGCTGATTAACCTGGGTGGCAATATTCAGACCTTAGGATCGCCGCAGGGCGGCTGGGGCGTCGGGCTTAAAAAACCGTTTGCCGGCGAGGCGCTGATTGGCACCATGACGGTGGAAAACCGCTCGGTTGTCACCTCGGGCACTTACGAGCGTTACTTTGAGCAGAATGGCAGGCGGTATCACCACATCCTTGATCCGCGTAGCGGCTACCCGCTGGATAATGAGATCGACAGCGTGACGATCGTCTCTGAACACTCTATCGATGGGGATATCTGGACGACCCTGATGTACGGCATGGGGGTGGAGAAGGGCCGGGAGGCGCTGCGCGCGCGTCCGGATATTGAGGCGATTTTCGTGACCAAAAACAGAGAAGTGGTGCTCTCTTCCGCGCACCACTTCCGTTTTACCTTACTCGATGCCAGCTACCGGGTTACTGACAATATTGCCTGAGCAGGGCCATCTGTTCAGGCTGGAGCCGGTAGCGATACACCGGACGTCCGGTCGCACCGTAGTGAATGCTGGTGAAAAGAAGGTTAATTTGCGCCAGCCAGATAAGATACTTTCGGCACGAGACGCGGGAGATGCCGACCGCGTTTGCCAGGTCGTCGGTAGAAAACTCCGTCTCCGGATGCGCATCAATCCACTGACAAAGGGTGCGCAGCGTTTGCGGCGTCAGCCCTTTCGGCAGGCGTTTGTTATCGGCCAGCTCCGGCGCGCCGCCGTGCAGCAGTCTGTCGACATCGGCCTGCTCATAATACTGGTGCGACCCCATCAGGTTACGCTTCGCCTTCCAGCCGTTGAGCGCCTCTTCAAAGCGCGGGAACTGGAACGGTTTAATCAGGTAATCCACCACCCCGTAGTGCATTGAGGTCTGGATCGTCACCGCGTCGGAGGCCGACGAAATCATGATGACGTCAACAGAACGGCCGGATGCGCGGATCACCGGCAGCAGATCCAGGCCATTATCCTGTTGCATGTAGACATCCAGCAGCACCAGATCGACAGGCTGCTGCGGGTTATTTATGACGGCCTCGGCCTGGCTGAGCGTGGAGGCAACGCCGCAGCAGCTAAAACCCTCAACGCGATTGACATACAGGCGGTTAAGGTCAGCTACCATGGCGTCGTCATCGACAATTAATACATTTATCACGCGATATTCCTCTCACTGTCCCAGGGGATTTGAACAAAAAATTGGGTAAAGACGCCAGGCTCCGACTCGACGGTAATATCACCGCCGAGATTGTGGATCTGCTGGCGGGCAAGGAACAACCCAACGCCGCGGTTTTCACCTTTTGTCGAGTAGCCCCGAATAAAAATCTGCTCCAGCTGCGTAGGGTCGATGCCCGGACCGTCATCACTGACTTCGCAGCTGAGCCGGCCGTCCTGGTAGTACAGCAGCAGGCTGATTTCACCTTCGTCCTGTCCGGCCATCGCATCCAGCGCATTTTCGATTAAGTTGCCAAGCACCGTGACCAGCACCGCAACCTGCTCCTCATTGGCGGTATCGGGTAGCTGAGACTCGTCGGCCAGCGTCAGGGTGATGCCCGCCTCTTTGGCGCGGTTGATTTTGCCCAGTAAGAACCCGGCAATGACCGGCGATTTAATTTTACGCTGGATGCCGCCGATGTCGGTCTGGTAATTATGCGCGGTCTGTAGAATGTACTCCTCGAGTTTGTCATAGCGCTTAATGTGCAGCAGCCCGAGGATCACATGCAGTTTGTTCATAAATTCATGGGTGTGGGTGCGCAGGGCGTCAACGTAGTTCACCATGCCGTCGATGCGTTGCATCAGCTGGCTGACCTCGGTTTTATCGCGGAAGGTGGTGATCGCGCCGATGATCCGGCTCTGGCTTTTGACCGGGACCATGTTGCACAGCAGCAGGCGGCCGTTGCAGTTCAGCTCCAGATCCTGGCGGGCGATGCCGCTTTGCGAGACCTCGCGCAGGCTGGCGAGCAGCGGCGTATGCGGCGGCTCACTGGCGTTTTCCGCAGCCTTCCCGGCAGGCAGCAGCAGGATCTGGCGCGCGGCGTGGTTAATCATCGTCACCCGGCCCTGAACATCGACGGCCACCACGCCCTCCCTCAGAGACTGCAGCATCGCCTGACGCTGCTCGAACAGAGCGGAGATCTCATACGGCTCCAGGCCAAACAGAATGCGTTTCAGCACCCGCACCAGCCCCCAGATCGCCAGAGAGCTCATCAGAATACTGAACAGAATGGTCCAGATCGCATTTAAGCGCCCACGGGCTATCTGATCTTCCACCTTGTTGAGCGAAATCCCTACCACCACCACGCCAATCTGGCGGCGTTGCGCGTCATACACGGGGGTAAAAACGCGCAACGCTTCATCCAGCACGCCGCGGTTAACCGAGACATTCTCTTTGCCATCCAGCGCGGGAAGCAGGTCGTCACCGATAAAATGCAGCCCCAGAAGCGCCGCATTCGGGTGTGAATAGCGGATCCCGCGCATATCGGTTACCACGGTGAACAGCAGATCGTTGCGCCGGGTAA
>JAFACP010000098.1 GCA_023425455.1 Pseudomonadota bacterium
GTGAGCAGCGGCAGGCCGCAGGCCAGCGCTTCCACGCAGACGTTCGGGAACGGATCGTAAAGCGTGGGCAGAATCAGCGCATCTGCGGTGCCGTAGACTTCGCGCACGTCCGCCACTGGCCCGAGGAAGCGCACGCGTGGCGCCACACCCAGCGTCTGAGCCAGTTTTTCGAACCTGCGCGCATGCTTATCGCGCCCGGCAACCAGCAGCCAGACGTCAGGGTGCGGAACAATGGCCCGCAGCGCGGTGGCAACGCCTTTTCGGCTGAACCCGGAGCCGACATACGCCAGCACCGGCGCATGCAGCGGGATCCCGAGCGTATCCCGCTGCGAAAGCGCACGGACATCCGGGCTGAACTGCACGGTGTCCACGCCGTTGTAGATCACCGTCAGTTTGTCATCCGGCAGGGCGAAACGACGGGCGATATCATCACGCACCATCCTGGAGTTGCAGATCACCTTACGCAGCTGAGGGTGGGTGAACATCTGCGCTTCCGCCTGCAAAATATAGCGGTGATAGCGGCTCAGCGACTGCGCCCAGCGCGCCAGCGGCGACAGGATACGGCCATACTGCATAAGCCAGGTGGCATGAACGCCATCGCCTGCGCGGAAAATGGTCGCCCCTGGGATCCGCTCATGGCTTTGCACAATATCGAACTGTGCAAAATGCGCGGCGGCTTCCCCGGCAAAACCGGATTCACGGGTGATACGGTTGCGGAACGGCGGGTTTATCGTCAGCGTGTTCCAGCCCGTGGCATCTTCCCACTGGCGGGCAATCAACGTGATATCCAGCGATGTATCCTGCGCCAGCACGTTCAGCGCGCGGGAGACAAAACGCTCGGCACCCCCGTTGGGGTTATAAGTCTGTCGGACGATAGCCAGCTTCATGCAGGGGTTTCCGTATCCAGTAGCATCGTGTCGATGGCGCTCAGCACCTGTTGCGGGGTGATGGCGGTGATGCAGTCAGAGAGGCCGCTGTCGCCGCAGCCCGCTTTGCCGCAAGGCTGGCAGCTGAACCCGGCGGTGATCACGCGATAATTGACGCCCCACGGTGCCCACTTGATTGCGCCGGTTGGGCCGAAAATGGCGACGGTCGGCGTGCCGACGGCGCTCGCCAGATGCATGGGCATGGAGTCGACGCCGAAGTAAACCCGCGCGTGCTTCATCAGCGCGCCCAGCTCTTTCAGGTTGAGCTGTCCGCTCAAATCAAAGACCGGCCGGGTAAGTGCGGCACGCAGCGCGTCCATGTAGGCCTTCTCTTCTTTTGATGGCGCGGCGGAGAGGATAATCGGCAGGCCACGCGCCGCCAGGTTGTCGATGGTCGCGGCCAGCTTGTCAATATCCCAGGCCTTAAACATCCAGCGTGAGGTCGGGTGTACCAGGATGTAAGATTTACTCTGCAGCCCAAACCCGGCCAGTTTTTCGGCAACGGAGGCTTCCGCCTCGTCACCCGGTACAAACAGCGTGTGCTTATCGTCATCGGACTGCGGATGAATACCGATCCGGCGCAGGGCATCCAGGTTCACCTCTACCATATGGCGGCTGTTGTCCTGGATCGCCGGGTAGAGGGTGGTGAAGGATTTCACCCAGCGACGACGCGCCAGGCCGCCGCGCTTGTCCGGCTTAAAGCCCACGGAGACGCGCGGTTTCAGGCGACGCGCGAGACGCGCCCCGTGCCAGTGTTCGGTCAGGTTAATCAGCACATCGTACTGACGCCCTTTCAGGGTATTCAGCAGCGCACGGTAGAGCCGAAATTGTTCAAACCAGCCCTTTTTACGCCAGTGGCGACCAATGGTGTGCACCCGATCGATATGCGGATGGCTGGTCAGCATCGCCTGCGTATCGTCATAAACCAGCGCATCCACTTCCACATCCGGCCAGTTCTTTTTCAGCACGGTGAAGACCGGCGACGTCAGCAGAACGTCTCCGTGGTGACGCAACTTAATGATCAGCACGCGCTTTGGTGGGCGCTCCGCTGAGAAAAAATCAGACATAGGCTCTCTCTGCCGCCAGCAAAGGCTCTAATTGCGCAAATACCGCAGCGGCGCTGAGGTCGCGCAGCTGCGATGAATGTTCCGGGCGGCAGATGTATTGATTTTTTCCGTAGCCGCCGATAAGACCCGGGTCCGTTGGGCCATAAAGCGTAATATTAGGTCGATCCAGCGCCGCCGTCAGGTGGCTGAGCCCGGTGTCGACGGAGACCACCGCCATCGCGCCTGCCAGCTGCTGCGCCACGCCGTCGAGCTTCATCCGTGGTAAAACCTCCACGTAATCAAACCCGTCAGCCAGACGTCTGGCGCGCGCCTCTTCGTGCGGCGCACCCCACGGCAGCCTGATGCGCAGCCCTGCATGGCCGAGCAGGCCGATCAGCTCACGCCAGTGCGCTTCCGGCCAGTGTTTATCATCACGGGTGGTGGCATGGAGAAAAATCAGATACGGCGAACGAGCGTGCGGCGAACCGTGGAGAAAATGTTGTGAAATCGCGTAATCGCCCTGGGTTTCCGGTTTCGGGTAGCCGAGACTCTTAGCGAACAGCTCGCGGGTACGTTCCACGG
>JAFACP010000324.1 GCA_023425455.1 Pseudomonadota bacterium
CCGCCGTCCGCGTAAGCGCGCGCCGCGCCGCGAAGGCAGCGCATGACCCTCGCCTATATCGCCATCGGCAGTAATCTGGCCTCTCCGCTGGAACAGGTCAACGCTGCCGTACAGGCGCTGGGGGCGATCCCGCAAAGCCACATTGTTGCAGTCTCCTCTTTCTATCGCACTCCGCCGCTGGGGCCGCAGGATCAGCCTGACTACCTGAATGCCGCCGTGGTGCTCGACACCGCCCTGCAGGCCGAGGCGCTGCTTGATCATACCCAGCGTATCGAACTGCAGCAGGGGCGCGTTCGCAAAGCGGAACGCTGGGGGCCGCGTACCCTCGATCTCGACATGATGCTGTTTGGCGATCAGGTGATAGATACCGAACGCCTGACGATTCCGCATTACGATATGAAAAATCGCGGATTTATGCTGTGGCCGCTGTTTGACGTGGCTCCTGAGCTGACCTTCCCCGACGGTGAATCGCTGAAAGCGCTTCTGCACCGCCTGAACGCGGACAAACCTGCCCGCTGGTAAGCCTGCTTCCTTGTCGATTAGCCATCAACTGTTTGTGGCTAATCGGCGGTCTAAAATCATTGTTCCCTCGAAGGTTACTGATAGAATGCGCAAAGATTCGCTTCAGGCTATCAGGAAACAGTATGAAACCAACCACCATCGCCTTACTGCAGAAATGCAAACAGGAAAAGAGACGCTTCGCCACCATTACTGCCTATGACTACAGCTTCGCCAGACTGTTTGCCGAAGAAGGGATTAACGTCATGCTGGTCGGGGATTCGTTAGGGATGACGGTACAAGGACATGACTCCACCCTGCCGGTAACGGTCGACGATATCGCCTATCACACCCGCGCGGTGCGTCGCGGGGCGCCAGGCTGCCTGCTGCTGTCCGATCTGCCTTTTATGGCCTATGCCACGCCTGAGCAAGCGTTTGAGAACGCGGCGACGGTGATGCGTGCCGGTGCCAACATGGTGAAGATTGAAGGCGGTGCGTGGCTGGTTGAGACAGTCAACATGTTGACCGAGCGCGCCGTGCCAGTATGCGGACATTTAGGGCTTACGCCGCAGTCGGTGAATATCTTCGGCGGCTATAAGGTCCAGGGACGCGGTGACGCGGCGCAAACCCTGTTTGATGACGCCGTCGCGCTGGAAGCCGCAGGCGCGCAGCTGCTGGTACTGGAGTGTGTGCCGGTTGCGCTGGCGAAACGCATCACCGAAGCGCTTTCGATCCCGGTTATCGGCATTGGCGCCGGCAATGTTACCGACGGTCAGATTCTGGTCATGCACGACGCCTTCGGCATTACCGGCGGGCATATCCCTAAATTTGCCAAAAATTTCCTCACCGGCGCAGGCGACATGCGCGCCGCGGTCAGGCAGTATATTGCCGACGTTGAATCCGGTGTTTACCCGGGTGAAGAACACAGTTTCCATTAAGGAGTGCAGGTGTGCTAATCATAGAAACCCTCCCGCTGCTGCGTCAGCATATCCGTCGGGCACGTCAGGAAGGTAAACGTATTGCCCTGGTGCCGACCATGGGAAATCTGCATGACGGCCATATGAAGCTGGTTGATGAAGCAAAAGCGCGGGCCGATATCGTGGTGGTCAGCATCTTCGTTAACCCCATGCAGTTTGACCGCGCTGACGACCTGGCACGCTACCCGCGTACCCTGCAGGAAGATTGCGAAAAGCTCAAAAAACGCCACGCCGACATCGTCTTCTCACCGGCACCGGCGGATGTTTACCCGCAGGGCACCGAAGAGGCGACCTATGTGGAGGTTCCGGGCATCTCCACCATGCTGGAGGGTGCCAGCCGTCCCGGCCACTTCCGCGGCGTATCCACCATCGTCAGCAAACTCTTTAACCTGGTCCAGCCGGATGTCGCCTGCTTTGGCGAGAAGGATTTCCAGCAGCTGGCGCTGATCCGCAAGATGGTCGCCGATATGGGCTATGACATCGAGATCGTCGGCGTCCCGATTGTGCGTGCCAAAGATGGCCTCGCCCTCAGCTCCCGCAACGGTTATCTGAACGCGGAGCAACGTAAAATTGCGCCGGGTCTGAGCAAGGTGATGAACGCCATGGCGGACCAACTGCTGGCAAAAGAGCTGAGCGCGGAAGAGATTATTGCGCTGGCTGAACAGGCGTTGAATGACAAAGGCTTACGCGCTGACGACGTGCAGATCCGCGATGCCGATACGCTGCTTGAGCTGACAGAGGCCAGCAAACGTGCGGTCATCCTGGTGGCCGCCTGGCTCGGACAGGCTCGTTTGATCGATAATAAAGTGGTTGAGCTGGCGCAGTAGACAGCGGTCAGAAATCGGGCAATACTGCGCCCCTGTTTGTCAGGGGAAACGATCCCTCCACCCTGCCCTCTCAGCCAGAGAGGGTATGTATGATGAAAGGTAGACGTAATGATTCGCAAAATGCTGCAAGGTAAACTTCACCGTGTGAAAGTCACTCAGGCCGACCTGCACTATGAAGGCTCCTGTGCGATCGACCAGGATTTTCTCGACGCGGCTGGTATTCTCGAAAACGAAGCAATTGATATCTGGAACGTAAGCAACGGTAATCGCTTCTCAACCTACGCGATCGCCGCCGAACGCGGTTCCCGCATCATCTCCGTCAATGGTGCCGCCGCGCACTGTGCAGCGGTGGGTGACATTGTGATTATCGCCAGCTTCGTGATGATGTCCGACGACGAAGCGCGTCGCTGGCAGCCGAAAGTGGCCTATTTCGAGGGCGACAACGAGATGAAACGCACCGCGAAAGCGATTCCGGTTCAGGTTGCCTGAGTTTCTACCCCTGCGGCTGATTGCTGATCAGCCGCGCCATCGTGGTCAGTGGATCCGTTCTTAAGATATAGATCCGCTTCAGCAAAAACGGATTATCCCCCGGCTTCACCTTCCCTTTCACCGTCGTCACCGCCAGATGGAAACCGGCCTCATTTGCCGCTTTTACCGCGCTGGCGTTAAAGCCGCCAAATGGCCACGAGAGATACAGCACGTGCGGATTAAACTGCGCCAGCGCACGACGCGACCGCTCAAGATCAAACAGGATAACGTGATGACTGCGGCTTAATAAGATGGGCTGCTTTCGGCTATCTACCCGGTGCAGAAAGTGGGTATGGGACTGAATATCAAATACATCCTGAATATTTTTCAGCTCCTGGACGCTCATAAACTGCAGCGATGTCGGGTCCCATTTTTGCGGGTGGCGCTTGATCCGCGAAGAGATGACAAATGCGGTGGCCTTAAAACCGTAGGCCTTCAGGACCGGCCAGGCGTAACGGCTCACCGACTTCAGACCGTCATCAAAGGTGATAACGACCGACCTGGCGGGGAGGTTCACTTTGTTACGCACATAGCCTTGAAGCTGGTACATCGTCAACGTGGTGTAGCCCCTGTCGCGCAGCCAGGTCATCTGATTGCTGAACGCTCTGACGCTGGTTGTCGTCGAGGTGTGGCGGAAACGGGTATTCTCTTCATCACGCAAAATATGGTGGTAGGTGAGAACCGGAATACCGTTATCCTGCCCGGCATCAAGGCTGCTTATCCATGCCAGACGGTTAGCGATGCGGATCTGGAACCAGGTCTGATTCAGCCGGTCTTTCAGTTTACTGAGGATCGGATAACGCAGGTTAGCGCTCAACATTCCAAATGGCGCACTGCCGCTGTCGGGCGCGTTATACACCGGCGTGTCTTTCCAGGTGATCAGATTTTGATTGCTGAGCGGCTTATGTAAATCACCCAGGCTATCTTCAACACGCTGCTTTCCCTGAACCTCCGTAAGGTGGCCTTTATCAATAAACCCGGTGCCGAAGCCGAAACGGAACTCATCATAGTCCGCCGCCGTTGGCACCACGGCGAGGATCTGTCCGGCCCGCACATGACCGACATTGACCACGCTGTTGCCAACCTGTGCCCAAATCGCCGCATCTTCAGTGGTCTGCATATAGCGGGCAACGTGCCCCTGCGGGTTTAACAGACCGGCAGACGCACCGCCACAGGCCAGCAGCAAAAGGAGAAGAACGCGTCGCAGAAACATGGCATGGATATCAATACGAGAAGGGGGCGGCCATTGTAACAAATGCGCCGACAATCCCCATGTTTAATTCTTATACAAATCGTGAAGAAGCACGAACGGCGGGTTTTTCTGCTGCTGATGCCACAGGCTGCTGACCTCCGGCGAACCTTCTGCCACGATGGCATGACGAAACTCCGCGCTGCTCAGGGAGGCCCGCAGGGGATACATCTTTTCCAGCAGTGAAAAATGGATACCGGAGATGACTTCGCAGTTGGCGTGCTTGTGGCTCATCAACGCGGCGGAACGATATGGCGCGGCACCGGACCTGTCGGTGAGAAAGATAACCCCGTCGCCGCTGTCGGTGGCGTGCAGGGCGTCGCACATCATTCTGCTGAGCATGTTGGTGCTTAACCCTCGCCAGTAATTTACCGCGCGGCACTGCGTCAGAGGACCAAACCTGGCCTCAAGCTTTAGCAACATGTCCTGCGCATGTTCATCATGGCAAGTGATTACCCATCCCAGCATACCGACTCTCCTTAGCAGGCGAGTAGTTTAGCCGAGTGAAGGTTGATTTACGGTGATAACTGTCAAAGAAAAGCGCCCGGCAACGGAACGTCGCCGGGCGACGGGTTAGCTGCGCAGCCCACGTCCGCGCTGGATCAAATACCAGCACAAGGCGTAAAACGCGACGATAAAGACCACCAGAACAGCGACTGTGGTGAACAGCGGCACGTCGGTGATGCCGAGGAAGCCAAAGCGGAAGCCGCTGATCATGTAGACAATCGGGTTCAGGTGCGACAGCGCCTGCCAGAACGGCGGCAGCAGCGTCAGGGAGTAGAACACCCCGCCAAGATAGGTCAGCGGCGTTAACACGAAGGTCGGCACCAGGCTGATATCATCAAAGGTTTTCGCGAAAACGCCATTCAGTAGTCCGGCCAGCGAAAACAGCACCGCCGTCAGCAGCAGAGTCAGCGCCACGAACAGCCAGGAGTGAACCTGGAAAGGCACGAAGAACAGCGAGATCGCCGTCACCAGCACGCCGACGCACAGACCGCGCGCGACGCCGCCGCCGACATAGCCGGCAATGATGACGTGCGTCGGCACCGGCGCAACCAGCAGTTCTTCAATGTTGCGCTGGAACTTCGCGCTAAAGAACGATGAGGCCACATTGGCATAGGCATTGGTGATCACCGACATCATGATGAGCCCCGGCACGATAAACTGCATGTAGGTAAAACCGTGCATTTCACCGATGCGCGAGCCAATCAAATTGCCGAAAATGATGAAATAGAGCGTCATCGTAATGACCGGCGGCACCAGGGTTTGCACCCAGATGCGCATAAAACGGTTAATCTCTTTCGCCCAGATGCTTTTCAGCGCGATCCAGTAAAGCTGGGTCATGCCTGCTCTCCTTGTTTCTCATGGACCAGCGAGACAAACAGCTCTTCCAGTCGGTTAGCCTTGTTACGCATACTTAATACCTGAATCCCCTGCGCGCTCAGCTGCGCGAAGACGCTATTGATCCCCTGCTCTCTCAGCACTTCCACCTCCAGCGTTGAGGTATCGACAAGGCGATATTGATACCCTTCCAGCGTCGGCAGCGGACTTTTCAGCGCCAGATCGAGGATAAAGGTTTCTGACTTCAGCTTGGAAAGCAGGTCTTTCATCGAGGTGTTTTCCACCAGCTCGCCATGCTGAATGATGCCGATGTTACGACAAAGCATCTCCGCCTCTTCGAGATAGTGGGTCGTCAGAATGATGGTGGTGCCTTTATCGTTGAGATCTTTCAGGAAGCCCCACATTGAACGGCGCAGTTCAATATCTACGCCCGCGGTCGGCTCATCGAGGATCAACAGCTTAGGCTCATGCATCAGCGCGCGGGCAATCATCAGGCGGCGTTTCATCCCGCCAGATAACATTCTCGCCCGCTCGTGACGTTTTCCCCACAGGTCGAGCTGCCGGAGGTACTTCTCACTGCGCGCCAGCGCCTCTTTACGCTCCACGCCGTAATAACCCGCCTGGTTGACGACAATCTGCTGGACCGTCTCAAAGGGGTTAAAATTGAACTCCTGCGGCACCAGACCCAGCTGGCGCTTGGCATTCACGATATCTTTTTGCAGGTCATAGCCAAATACGCTCACCCGGCCAGAGCTCTTATTGACCAGTGAACTGATAATCCCGATGGTGGTGGATTTTCCCGCCCCGTTCGGCCCCAGAAGCGCATAGAAATCCCCCGCTTCTACTTTCAGGTCTATTCCGCGAAGCGCCTGTACGCCGCCCGGATAGGTTTTTGTAAGCTGCTCAAGCTCCAGTGCAATCGTCATGAATTAGACTTACCTATAGTTCTGACACACGTTGTGTGGTTTCATTAAAAGTCGGGTTACCCTATAGTAGCGCAACGCAATCACTCGGTTACAGGTCGTTAACCTCCATGAATGACATAGATACACTCATCAGCAACAATGCACTATGGTCAAAAATGCTGGTGGAAGAGGATCCCGGATTTTTCGGCAAGCTGGCACAAGCGCAGAACCCGCGCTTTTTATGGATTGGATGTTCCGACAGCCGCGTACCGGCCGAACGCCTGACGGGCCTCGAACCGGGTGAATTATTTGTTCACCGCAACGTTGCCAACCTGGTTATTCATACCGATCTCAACTGCCTTTCCGTTGTTCAGTACGCCGTCGACGTGCTGGAGGTCGAACACATCATCATTTGCGGTCACTACGGCTGTGGCGGCGTGCAGGCCGCTGTCGAAAACCCGGAACTGGGGTTGATTGACAACTGGCTTCTGCATATTCGCGATATCTGGTTCAAACATAGCTCACTGCTGGGCGAAATGCCGCAGGAGCGCCGGCTCGATACCCTCTGCGAACTCAACGTTATGGAGCAGGTCTACAACCTGGGTCACTCCACCATTATGCAATCCGCATGGAAGCGCGGCCAGAAGGTCTCGATTCACGGCTGGGCATACGGTATTCATGATGGATTGTTGCGTAACCTGGAAGTGAGCGCCACCAATCGCGAAACGCTGGAACAACGCTATCGTTCCGGTATCGCCAACCTGAAGCTCAAACACGCCAACCACAAGTAAGTACGCATTACCGCAGGCCTGGTGACGGCTTTTCTCTCAGGGAGAGAAGACGGACGAGGCCTGACCTCGCCCGGCGCGGCATTACTCGTCCAGCAGCACCACTTTGCCGACATACGGCAGATGGCGGTAACGCTGCGCGTAGTCGATGCCGTAGCCAACCACGAATTCGTCCGGGATGGAGAAGCCAACAAACTCGACCGGCACGGTCACTTCGCGGCGCGACGGTTTATCCAGCAAGGTGCAGATCGCCAGCGATTTTGGCTCACGCAGACCCAGGATCTCGCGCACTTTTGAGAGCGTGTTGCCGGAGTCGATAATATCTTCAACGATCAACACATCTTTACCACGAATATCTTCATCCAGATCTTTAAGGATTTTCACATCACGGGTAGTGGACATGCCGCTGCCGTAGCTGGAGGCGGTCATAAAATCGACCTCATGTGACACCTGTACTTCACGGCATAAATCCGCCATGAACATGAACGAGCCACGCAACAGACCCACCAGCACCATTTCGCTGCCGCTGTCTTTGTAACGTTCGGTGATTTCACGACCCAGTTCGGCGATACGTGCTTTGATCTCGGCTTCCGGGATCATCACTTCAACAGTATGTTTCATATTACTAACCATATGATTTTAATGAAAATCTCTCAATGCGGATGACTCTTTTTCCGGCATCGATACACAAGCTCGCCATTATAACAGCAAATGAATACGCCTGGCGCATGAGTTATAAAAAGCAAATTTTGTGATTCCGATCACATTTGTTAATGCCTATAATTAATTGCTAGCAAATAATTAACAAAACAGACGAGTACATCTTCTATGGCTGAAACAAAAACTCAACAGTCGCGTCTACTGGTGACATTAACAGCGCTATTTTCCGCCCTGTGCGGGCTGTATCTGTTAATCGGTGGCGTCTGGCTGGTCGCTATTGGCGGCTCATGGTACTACCCCATCGCAGGCCTGGTGATGCTGGGCGTAACAGTGTTGCTGTGGCGTCGCAAGCAATCCGCGCTGTGGCTTTACGCCGCGCTGCTCCTCGCCACCATGATCTGGGGCGTCTGGGAAGTCGGGTTCGACTTCTGGGCACTGACGCCGCGCAGCGACATCCTCGTCTTCTTCGGGATCTGGCTGATTCTGCCGTTCGTCTGGCGTCGTCTGAACGTGCCTTCTGGCGGTGCGGTATCGGCGCTGGTCGTGGCGCTGCTGATCAGCGGCGGCATCCTGACCTGGGCCGGATTTAACGACCCGCAGGAGATAAACGGCACGCTCAACGCTGAAGCGACGCCTGCCGAAGCGATCTCGCAGGTTGCGGATGCCGACTGGCCTGCCTACGGTCGTAACCAGGAAGGCCAACGCTACTCTCCGCTGAAGCAGATCAACGCGGATAACGTTAAAAACCTGAAACAAGCCTGGGTATTCCGTACCGGCGACCTGAAAATGCCAAACGATCCGGGTGAACTGACCAACGAAGTCACGCCGATCAAAGTGGGCGATATGCTGTATCTGTGTACCGCACACCAGCGTCTGTTCGCGCTCGACGCGGCCACGGGTAAAGAGAAATGGCACTTCGATCCACAGCTGAACGCCAACCCGTCGTTCCAGCATGTCACCTGTCGTGGCGTCTCATACCACGAAGCGCGCGCCGAAACGGCAAGCCCGGACGTGATCGCGGACTGCCCGCGCCGCATCATCCTGCCGGTGAACGATGGTCGTCTGTTCGCCATCAACGCCGAAACCGGCAAGCTGTGCGAAACCTTTGCGAACAAAGGGATCCTCAACCTGCAGACCAATATGCCGGACACCACGCCGGGTCTGTATGAGCCAACCTCGCCGCCGATCATCACCGATAAAACCATCGTGATCGCCGGTTCCGTCACGGATAACTTCTCCACCCGGGAAACTTCCGGTGTGATCCGTGGTTTCGACGTCAACACCGGTAAACTGCTGTGGGCCTTTGATCCGGGTGCGAAAGATCCAAACGCAATCCCGTCTGACGAGCATACCTTTACCTTTAACTCGCCAAACTCCTGGGC
>JAFACP010000369.1 GCA_023425455.1 Pseudomonadota bacterium
CTACAATGCTGAATCGTAGCCCTTCGACAATCTCACGTGAAGTCCAGCGTAATCGTGGCAGGCGCTATTACAAAGCCGTTGATGCGAATATTTGAGCGTTTTTGCGCGGGCCAGCGGCGTCTTGCCCGCGCCGTCTGCGCGTCAGAACACCGGCAGGCCAAGCCCTGCTTTCAGGTCGTGCAGCGTCGCCTGGGTCACCGCCTGCGCCCGTTCGGTCCCACGCTTCAGCATCGCCATCAGCTCGCCTTTATCCTGTATATAGCGCGCCCGCCGCTCGCGTATCGGCGCAATCAGCGTCTGCAGACACGCCTCCAGCTCGTTCTTACACGCCCGGTCCCCAAGCCCGCCGGCCTGATAGTGCGCCTTCATCGCCGCCACGCGGGCGCTGTCCGGGTGGAACGCATCAAGCCAGGTAAACACCACGTTCCCCTCCACGCGCCCGGGATCGCTGACCTTCAGGTGCTGCGGATCGGTGTACATGGCGCTGACCGCGCGGTGAATGTGCTCCTCGCTTGCCGAGAGAAGCAGGGTATTGCCGAGCGATTTCGACATCTTGGCGCTGCCGTCGATGCCGGGCAGGCGGCCGGTGTCGCTGAGCATCGCCCTGCAGTGCGGCAGCACCGGGGCGGGCAGCAGGCTGTTCATCTTGTGCACAATCTCGTTGGTCTGCTCAATCATCGGCAGCTGGTCATCGCCAACGGGCACGTACCTGGCCCTGAACGCGGTAATATCCGCCGCCTGGCTGATGGGATACGCCATAAACCCAACCGGCAGCGAGCGGGCAAACCCCTTCTGGGCAATCTCGTTTTTCACCGTCGGGTTACGCTCCACCCGGGCGACGGTGACGATGTTCATATACAGCATCGTCAGTTCGGCGAGCGCGGGCAGGGCCGACTGCAGGCAGAGGGTGGTCCGCGCCGGGTCGAGACCGACGGCGAGATAGTCCGCCAGCACTTCGGGGATATTCTCGCGGATCTTCTGCGGGTTGCTGCCGTTATCGGTCAGCCCCTGCAGGTCGGCGATCAGCACATACTGTTGATGGCTATCCTGCAGGGCGACGCGCTGGCGCAGCGAGCCGACGTAGTGGCCCAGATGCAGCGGCCCGGTTGGCCGATCGCCGGTGAGAACAGTGGGTTGGGTATTCATCATGACTCCTTAAGGTGACAATGCCGAAAGGAGCCCTGGATGTGAGAAAGCCGCCTTTCGGCGGCTATCTGAAAATGGGAAAACAACTCCGCGCCGCCTTTAAAAAGGCAGCCACCAGCGGTTTACGGTGAACACGGCGTGGTTTATGGTCATCCGCTTACCCTACCATGTCCGGCGGGAGAAACCAAAGGGGGCGTTATGCTGCAATCTCTCAACCATCTGACCCTCGCGGTCAGCGACCTGTCCATCAGCCTCGCCTTCTGGCATCGCCTGCTGGGGCTTACGCTTCATGCCCGCTGGGATAACGGCGCCTACCTCAGCTGCGGCGATCTCTGGCTGTGCCTGTCGCATGATCCGGCGCGGCGGCCTCTTCCGCCCACGGAGAGCGACTATACCCACTATGCGTTTAGCATCGCTACGGACGCGTTTGCCCCGTTCGCGCGCAGGCTGGAGCAGGCGGGCGTCACGGTCTGGAAGCAGAATAAAAGCGAGGGCGCATCGTTCTATTTTCTCGACCCGGACGGACACAAGCTGGAGCTGCACGTCGGCACTCTCGCCGCCCGGCTGGCGGCCTGTCGGGAAAAACCGTATGCGGGGATGGTTTTCGTCGCTGACGAACCCTAGCGCGTGCTCGACGCCCGCACTTTCAGCCTGCCCGCCAGCGTGACGTGGGTGGCCGCGTCTTCCTGATTGTACAGGTACTCCACCGCCAGGCGCCCCAGTTCACTGTAGGGGAGCTGAATACTGGTCAGCGACGGGGTGAGCTGCTCGGAAATTTTCTGGTCGTCGTAGCCAGCCAGCAGCATATCCTGCGGAATGCGAATACCGTTGACCGCCAGCGCCTGGTAGCAGCCAATCGCCAGCCAGTCGCTGGCGCAGAAAATGGCGTCCGGACGTTCGGCCAGTGCCAGCAGGGTGTTGGTGGCGGTGAATGACTCGCTGAACTGCCAGTTGGTTTGCTGCACCAGGTTGTCATCACGCGCAAGCCCGGCCTGCTCAAGTGCCGCCCGGTAGCCAGCCAGCCTCTGGCGGGTGGCTTCCATCCAGCTCTCCCCGGTGATATGGGCGATCCGCCTCGCGCCACAGGCGATCAGGTGTTTCGTCACCTGAAACGCGTTGGCGTAATCATCCGGGATAAACGAAGGCAATAGCGGCGAGCCGGGATCGATTTGGTTCAACAGCACCAGCGGAATGCGGGTGCAGTCCTGAAACGCGGTCATATCCACCTGGGTGGTGACGGGGGAGGCGAGGATAATCCCCACGCAGTTGCGTTTTTCCAGCTGACGGATGATGTTAAGCGCCAGCTCCACGTCATCGCCATAGTCATAAATCGTCAGCAGCACCTCGCTGCGCCAGGCGGTATCCCGCGCCTCGCTGATGGCATCGATAAACGGATCGAAGCTTTGCAGGGAGCTGACCAGCAGGGCGATCTCTTCCTGATTACGCGGCGCATGAATGGCGGGAAGACGGTCATAGCCCAGCTCGGTGGCGACATTAATCACCCGTTCACGGGTGTCGTCGCTGAGCTTGATGTTGCGGGACTGATTAAGCACCAGCGACACCGTCGCCTGCGAGACGCCGGCGGCGCGCGCAATATCGTTCATGGTGATCTTGTTCTTCCGCTTCATTCCTTCCCTCCGTTTCGCGACAACGCATCATACCTTAACTGCGCGTTATCACGCCGCCGATCACGTTTCTTATGCAGCAAAGCGTCAGGTTTGTGAGGATTGTCGCTTTTCCTGACACCGCCATTTGCTCATTTATACCGCAGCTAATATTTATTAGCTAAATATTATCAGCAAGAGGTGCCGTGATGAAAGAGCAGTGGAGCAAGGCCCAGGCGCAGGCCTGGTACCAGCAGCAGGGATGGCTGTGTGGCTTCAATTATTTACCGTCGACGGCGGTGAACTGGACGGATATCTGGCAGAAGGCGACGTTTGATGCCGACACCATTGACCGTGAGCTGGGCTGGGCGGCAGAGGCGGGCTATAACACGCTGCGCATTAATTTGCCGTTTATTGTCTGGGAAGACGATCGCGACGGCCTGATAGCCCGTATCGATCACTTTCTGACGATAGCGGACAGACATGGCATCAGCACCATGTTAACGCTCATGGACGACTGCGGTTTTTCGGGCGATGAGCCCTATCTGGGGCCGCAAAAACCGCCGGTGCCGGGTAAACACAATAGCCAGGCCGCCGCGAGCCCCGGGCGCGACAAAGTCTGCGATCGCGACTGCTGGCCGGACATTGAACGCTATGTCCGCGATATCGTGCGCCAGTTCCGCAGCGATAAGCGCGTGCTGCTGTGGGATCTCTATAACGAGCCGGGCAATCGCGGCATTTTTGCCACCGGGACGCAGGAGGTGCTGTACGACGAGAAGCTCGAAACCTTTGCCCATGAACTGATGACGCAGGCATTTCAGTGGGCTCGCGAAGAAGATCCGCAGCAGCCGTTGACGGTTTGCGCGTGGCGTCTGCCGGCGGAAGAGGAAGACGAAATCTTCTATCAACACCCGCTCGACCAGACCGCGCTGGCGCTGTCGGATGTCGTCAGCTACCACGCCTACACCAATACCGCGCGCATGACGGCAATTATCCAGCAATTACGGCAGCTGGGGCGACCGCTCTTCTGTACCGAATGGCTGGCTCGTCATGTGGGCAGCACCATTGAAGAACAACTGCCCCTGATGTACACGGCAAACGTTGCCCCCTATCAGTGGGGACTGGTGCGCGGAAAAACCCAGACCTGGCTCCCCTGGCCGGTGGTGATGACCGCGTCGACGGATTACTGCCGCCTGTGGTTCCACGATGTCTTTGAAGAAAACGGGATCCCCTTCTCCCGCAGTGAAATCGCGCTACTGCGCAAGCTTCGCAAGATAGCACCTGACGTGCAGGGCTAATAACAATAACCCGGCGGCTCGCCGCCGGATAACCAGGTACGCACTATGGCAATGACAATGAAAATACCGTCTCGTGAGTTGTGGTCCTATTTTGGCTATGGTTTAGGTCAGTGTTTTAGCTTTGGTTTAGTGGGTTCGTTTATTAACTATTTTTATACCGATGTGCTGGGGATCTCGGCGCTGGCTGCGAGCACCATTTTTCTTATCGCCCGCGCCTGGGACGCGGTTCACGATCCGCTGTTTGCCAGCATCATGGATACCATTAACAGCCGGTTCGGCAAGTTTCGCCATTTTTTGCTGATAGCCCCGCTCTTGATCACCGGCGTTACCCTGCTGGCGTTCTATAAAATTGAAGCGGACATGACCACCAAAATCCTCTACGCCGGGGTGACGTATATCCTGTGGGGGACGCTGTACGCTATCTCCGATATCCCGTTCTGGTCGATGTCATCGGTCATGACCAGTGACTCCGGTCAGCGTACCCGGGCGGTGACGGCGGCAATGCTGGGCGTGAATGCCGGGATTGCCTGTGCCAATATTTTCTTCCCGAAACTGGCGGCATTCTTCGCCCAGTACAGCAACGATAAAGGCTACTTTATGGCGGCGCTGGTGATGATGCTGGTGGGGCTGCCGCTGATGCTCAACGGCTTTATGCAGATCAAAGAGCGTGTACCGGCAGGCACGGAAAAGGTGACGATACGCGATACCTTCCACAACCTGCGCCAGAACAAGCCGCTGTTTATTGTCCTGCTGTCGTTCTTTTTCTGCGTTTTTCATAACGTGGCCAACGGCATTTATATCTATTTCTTTATCTACAACATGGGCGACGGCAGCCTGCAGATGGCGATTGGCATCATGGGGATTGTGGCGGCCGTGGTGTGCCTTATCGCCCCGATGCTGACGCGTAAAATGCAGAAGCGGCAGCTCTTTATGCTGCTCTGCGGGCTGGATGTCGCGGTACGGGTGGTGATGTGGTTTGCTGGTTATCAGCACGCGGCGCTGCTGTTTATTCTGCTGGGC
>JAFACP010000419.1 GCA_023425455.1 Pseudomonadota bacterium
ACGCAGCGCAGCTCAACCTGGATTTCACCAAAGTCACCGCGCCTATCGATGGCCGCGCCAGCCGGGCATTGATCACCAGCGGTAATCTGGTCACCGCGGGCGACAGCGCCAGCGTACTCACCACCCTGGTCTCGCAGAAGACGGTGTACGTCTACTTTGACGTAGATGAGTCAACCTATCTTCGCTATCAGGATCTGGCCCGCAAAGGACAAGGGGCGTCCAGCGATCATACGGCGCTTCCGGTTGAGATTGGCCTGACCGGCGAGGCGGGTTACCCCCATCAGGGCAAGGTGGATTTCCTTGATAATCAGCTAACGCCTGCCACCGGGACGATCCGCATGCGGGCGCTGCTGGACAACGCGCAGCGTCAGTTCACGCCGGGTCTTTTTGCCCGCGTACGCCTGCCGGGAAGTGCGGAATTCAAGGCCACGCTTATCGACGACAAAGCGGTGCTCACCGATCAGGATCGCAAATACGTGTATATCGTGGATAAAGACGGAAAAGCGCAGCGCCGCGACATTACGCCCGGGCGTCTGGCAAACGGTTTACGCATCGTGCAGCAGGGGCTGAACCCTGGCGATAAAGTCATCGTCGATGGTTTACAAAAAGTGTTTATGCCGGGTATGCCGGTGAACGCCAAAACCGTTGCCATGACCCCCCGCGCCGCCCTCAACTGATCCCCTGACCTGAGAATCCAAGCCATGGACTTTTCCCGTTTTTTCATCGACAGGCCGATTTTTGCCGCCGTACTGTCGATTCTGATTTTTATCACAGGACTGATCGCCATCCCGCTGCTGCCGGTGAGCGAATATCCTGACGTCGTGCCGCCAAGCGTGCAGGTACGCGCGGAGTACCCGGGCGCCAACCCGAAAGTGATCGCGGAGACCGTCGCAACGCCGCTGGAAGAGGCGATCAACGGCGTTGAGAACATGATGTACATGAAATCCGTCGCCGGCTCGGACGGCGTACTGGTGACGACCGTTACCTTCCGTCCGGGGACGGACCCCGATCAGGCGCAGGTTCAGGTGCAAAACCGGGTCGCACAGGCTGAGGCACGTCTGCCGGAAGATGTACGGCGTCTGGGTATCACCACCCAGAAGCAGTCGCCGACGCTCACGCTGGTGGTGCATCTGTTTTCCCCTGGCGGTAAATATGACTCACTGTATATGCGTAACTACGCCACGCTAAAAGTGAAGGATGAACTGGCGCGCCTGCCCGGTGTCGGCCAGATTCAGATTTTCGGCTCCGGTGAATACGCGATGCGCATCTGGCTGGATCCCAACAAGGTGGCGGCGCGCGGGCTGACCGCCTCGGATGTGGTCACGGCGATGCAGGAGCAGAACGTCCAGGTTTCCGCCGGGCAACTGGGTGCCGAGCCACTGCCGAAAGAGAGCGATTTCCTGATCTCGATTAACGCCCAGGGCCGCCTGCATACCGAAGAGGAGTTTGGCAATATTATCCTGAAAACGACGCAGGACGGTTCGGTCGTTCGCCTGCGCGACGTGGCACGGATAGAGCTGGGGTCGGGCAGTTACGCCCTGCGCTCCCAGTTGAACAATAAAGACGCGGTCGGGATTGGTATTTTCCAGTCGCCGGGGGCGAACGCCATCGATTTGTCTAACGCGGTGCGCGCCAAAATGGACGAACTCTCCACCCGCTTCCCGGACGATATGAAGTGGGCGGCACCTTACGATCCCACCGTTTTTGTTCGCGACTCCATCCGGGCGGTGGTGCAAACGCTGCTGGAAGCGGTGGTGCTGGTGGTACTGGTGGTGATCCTGTTCCTGCAAACCTGGCGGGCGTCGATCATTCCGTTGATCGCCGTGCCGGTATCGGTGGTGGGCACCTTCAGCATTCTCTACCTGCTGGGCTTTTCGCTGAATACCCTGAGTCTGTTCGGGCTGGTGTTGGCTATCGGTATCGTGGTGGATGACGCCATCGTGGTGGTGGAAAACGTCGAGCGAAATATCGAGGAGGGGCTTGCCCCGCTTGCGGCGGCGCACCAGGCGATGCGTGAAGTGTCCGGGCCAATTATCGCCATTGCGCTGGTGCTGTGCGCGGTCTTTGTCCCTATGGCGTTTCTCTCGGGCGTGACCGGTCAGTTCTACAAGCAGTTTGCGGTGACGATCGCGATTTCAACGGTGATCTCGGCCATCAACTCGCTGACCCTCTCTCCGGCGCTGGCGGCGCTGCTTTTAAAGCCGCACGGCGCGGCGAAAGATTTTCCGACCCGGCTTATCGAACGTCTGTTCGGCTGGCTTTTCCGTCCGTTTAACCGCTTTTTCCACCGTAGCTCAAACGGCTATCAGGGGCTGGTGGGCAAAACGCTCGGACGGCGCGGCGCGGTATTTGCGGTGTATGTTCTGCTGCTCTGTGCGGCGGGCGTCATGTTTAAAGCGGTCCCCGGCGGATTTATTCCGACGCAGGATAAGCTGTACCTGATTGGCGGCGTGAAGATGCCGGAAGGCTCGTCGCTGGCGCGCACCGACGCGGTGATCCGCAAAATGAGCGAAATCGGTATGAATACCGAAGGCGTGGACTATGCGGTCGCGTTTCCGGGGCTGAATGCGCTGCAGTTCACCAACACGCCGAATACCGGGACAGTCTTCTTCGGCCTGAAGCCGTTCGACCAGCGGAAACATTCTGCGGCGGAAATTAACGCGGAGATCAACGCGAAAATTGCGCAAATTCAGCAGGGCTTTGGCTTCTCCATACTGCCGCCGCCGATTTTAGGGCTGGGTCAGGGGTCGGGCTACTCCCTGTACATTCAGGATCGCGCGGGTCTGGGCTATGGCGCGCTGCAAAACGCGGTGAACAGCATGTCCGGCGCCATTATGCAGACGCCGGGGATGCATTTCCCGATCTCAACCTACCAGGCTAACGTTCCGCAGCTGGACGTGCAGGTCGACCGGGATAAGGCCAAAGCGCAGGGGGTGTTGCTGACCGATCTGTTCGGTACGCTGCAAACCTATCTGGGTTCGTCGTATGTGAATGACTTCAACCAGTTCGGCCGTACCTGGCGCGTGATGGCGCAGGCTGACGGGCAGTTCCGCGACAGCGTGGAAGATATTGCTAATCTGCGTACCCGTAATAGCCAGGGCGAAATGGTGCCGATCGGCAGTATGGTGAAAATCACCACCACCTACGGGCCGGATCCGGTGATCCGCTACAACGGCTACCCCGCAGCGGATCTGATTGGCGATGCCGATCCTCGCGTGCTCTCCTCCACGCAGGCGATGACGCAGCTGGAAGGCATGTCTAAGCAGATCCTGCCGAACGGAATGAATATTGAATGGACGGACCTGAGCTTCCAGCAGGCCACGCAGGGCAATACGGCGCTGATCGTCTTCCCGGTCGCGGTACTGCTGGCATTCCTGGTGCTGGCGGCGCTGTATGAAAGCTGGACCCTGCCGCTGGCGGTGATCCTCATCGTTCCGATGACCATGCTGTCCGCGCTGTTTGGCGTCTGGCTGACCGGGGGCGATAACAACGTGTTTGTGCAGGTGGGGCTGGTGGTACTGATGGGGCTGGCCTGTAAAAACGCGATTCTTATCGTTGAGTTTGCCCGCGAACTGGAAATTCAGGGCAAAGGCATCATGGAGGCCGCGCTGGAGGCGTGTCGCCTGCGTTTACGCCCGATAGTGATGACCTCGATTGCCTTTATTGCCGGGACAATTCCGCTGATCCTCGGCCATGGCGCGGGCGCAGAAGTGCGTGGCGTCACCGGGATCACCGTGTTCTCCGGGATGCTGGGGGTAACGCTCTTTGGGTTGTTCCTGACGCCGGTATTTTACGTCACGCTGCGTAAATTCGTGACGCGCGGCAAAAAGGAAAGCGACGTTTTACCTGCGTAGAGACGTTGCCGATAACCAAAAACCGCCTTCACTGTGAAGGCGGTTTTTTTTTTCGCAACAGGGGAAGCATCAGGTCGTTTTTTTATCCTGGCTGATAAGCTCAGGCAACGGATCCCATCTGCTGCCGTCGGCGTTTTTGACCGCTTGCAGGGCGCTTGCCACGCTATGACGAGCTAATACCGCGAGCGATGCCTGTTCTGCCTCTTCGGCAACCGACCTGAAGTACCAGCACGCGTTGGCGCTGACGACGCAGCGGGCCGGCACGTCCGGACGCGACGCCCACAGTTTTTTGTCTTCGATGACCGAAAGGTAGATATCGCGCAGGGTGATCTCTTCTGGCGGGCGGCCGAGATGAATAGAGCCATTGCGGCCAAGCGTTGAGACGATAATGCCATCCCGCGTGAGCGGAACCATCAATTTGCGGATGAAGCTCGGATTCGCCTCCAGGCCGTAGGCCAGAGTCGCGCTCGTCGAACGTTCACCCAATTGCTCCGCCATCGCTACGCTGAGAACCATCTGCAAAGCTGTCGGGAAGCGGTAATCTAACATTTTTGTGTCCTGGGTTGCGGTGAATCTTGTTCTTTTTGGCACCGCAGAGGTGAATAAGCAATAAACAACAATATAACAAATACGGTAATTTTTTTGAAGCAATCTGCGGCACCGCGAGCGAACAGCGCCGGGCTGACATCACGACCCGGAGGGGATCGCCAGCGCGTTTTCTGTCATGCGAAGGGCGTACAGGTCAGGTGCTGAGCCTCGGGCTTATCGTGAGTCATCATTCCCCCCGGCACAATCGCCCTGCCCTCCTGACAACGTTGTTATATTCACGTCAGTCTGATGACAGCTCCGCTGTGTATATTCATTTTAAAACCACAGAGAATACCCCGTGGTGAAATATCGACAACATCATCTTATTTAAATAAGGTAAAGATCATGAAAGCATTACTTATTACATCACTCTTCATCGGATATATTAGCCTGAACAGCGCATTCGCCGCGCAATTAATTAACCATGTTGATGGCAAAGAGAAAATCGGTGTTGTCTCTGCCGGCAACGCTTATACTCTGGATGACTTATCAAATGAACTGAGTCGTAAGGCCGACGCTCAGGGTGCGAGCGCATATAAAATCCTGTCCACCAGCGGACATAATCGCCTGCACGGCGTGGCTGAGATTTATAAATAAAGCGTTATTATCTGGCGAGCAGATAAGGCGATAAATCATCTGTATTACGCGCGATACACCCTTCTCAGAATATACGCTCGTCTTTCGCCAGAAGATGAATAAAGAGCAAAAGAGGCGGAGCTGAAACCGCACCCTGCCTGTAGCGATACAGACAGGGTGGGAGGACCTTTTCTATCAGGCGGTCGAGGCGGCCAGACGCGTTTGCGACAGCGCGCTTCGCCACAGCGCATAGCCGACGATAAACACCGCCATCGCGCAGCTGAGATACAGACTGCGGCCCCACAGCGGATTAGGGATCAGCGCCATCAGCGACAGCCCACCCGCCATATACATGGTCAGCACACCCAGCTTTTTGCGCTGCATGCAGTCAACCTGATCCTGCTCGTTACCCGCTTCACACGGGGTTTCCACATCGGTGAAGAACGCGTCGGTGGTGGCACGCCACGGATCGCTCTCTTCCCGCCAGAACAGCCGGGTCAGGCAGAAGAAGCCGCCGGTAAGAACAAGATGCGCGGCAATCGGGATGATGTTTTTCAGCTCGCCCACTTCGCGCGCGGTCAGGGTTTCCACGCCAAACACGCGCATCACATACTGCGGCGTCAGGATGCTGACCACCAGCCAGGAGACGCCGAGCCCGACCACAACGGTTGCCCACGGCGCCCAGCGCGGGGTTTTGCGGATCAGCATGCCGAAGAACAGCGGCACCAGCACAGGCGACTGCAGCAGCGTGGCGACCTGCATCATCAGATCAAACAGGCTTAAGTGCTTGAGCGAGTTGAAGAACTGCGCCATCAGGATAACCAGAATGCCGTTCACCAGGCAGGCCAGCTGCCCGACGCGCAGCTGTTCGCCGTCAGACGCCTGCCCTTTACGCACGATCGAGGCATAGAAGCTACGCACAAAGATCCCGGAGTTACGATTGAGCGCGGAGTCCATCGAGGACATGGTGGCGGCAAACAGCCCGGCCATCAGCAGACCAACGGTGCCCAGCGGCATGGCGTTACGGGCGAACACCAGATACACCGCATCACGGGATTTTGCCCCCAGGTTGACGTATTCCGAGCCGGCATCCGGGTAGAGAATGGCGGAGGCCCACGGCGGAATAAACCAGATTAGCGCGCCGACCAGCATCATCCCCAGCGCCATCAGCGCGGCTTTGCTGGCGTTGTGCGAATCTTTGGCGTTCAGGAAACGATAGGACTCCTGCATGTTGTTAATGCTCTGCAGCTGCTTCACCACAAAGAACAGGAACGTGCAGACCATCAGCAGCGGATAGTTCATATCCGGGCCGGTGAAGAAATCGACCGGGAAATCGCTGACGATATGCCCCGGCCCACCGACGAGAACCAGCGCTACCACGGCGCAGGCCACGGAGATCACCGCCACCACCAGCGTCTGGATAAAGTCTGATGCCACCACGCCCCACGCGCCGCTGAGCAGGGAAATGGCCAGCACGGCGATCCCCGTTACCCAGATGGTCACGGTGATGTCGGCGTTGAACACCGCAGAGGCAAATACCCCGAGGCCGTTCAGCCATACGCCGGCGTTGATGACGCTAAGCGGAATGATAACCCAGGTAAAAAATTGCTCGTTGACCGGACCAAAACGGCGGCGCACGGCCTCCGTCGGGGTATCGACCCGCATCTGACGAAAACGGCGGGCGAAATATTGCCATGCGAACAGGTAGGCCACCATGTTGCCGACAAATACTGCCAGCACGGCAAACCCGTCGGTGAAGGCCTTACCGGCGGCACCGGTAAAGGTCCAGGCGGAGAACTGCGTCATAAACGCCGTCGCGCCAACCATCCACCACAGCATCTTGCCGCCTCCGCGGAAGTAGTCGCTGGTGCTGTTGCTGGCCATCTTCTTAAATAACAGGCTAATGATGACCATCAAGGCAAAATAGCCTGCAATCACCAGGTAATCGTAGTTCATGCTTCCCCCCACTCTCCAGTCTCAATGGAAGCAATAAACCATCAATCCATTTAAAATGAAACGTTATTTCATAAATCATAGCGGTAAATGAGAGCGTGATAACATATGCGAAATTTTTCCCGCGGTCGGGGAGAGAAAGCGGGTGCAAACGCCAGAGGATATGGGGTATATGAAACCGGCGACGGGCGGTTTATCCCCTCAGGATAACCATGCTAATCCATTCGATTTTATCGAGCCGTAACCGGCGTAACGGCCATTAATAAGGGGGCCAGAAGCCCCCCGCTATCTATTTCAGTCGTTTTCCACGCCCGTCAACCACCTGCTCGCCATCCTCTTTGGTGAAGGCGCCTTTTTGCGCCTCCGGCAGGATATCCAGCACCACCTCTGACGGACGGCACAGCCGCGTGCCCAGCGGAGTGACCACAATCGGTCGGTTAATCAGGATCGGATGCTCGAGCATAAAGTCGATTAAGCGGTCGTCCGTAAATTTATCTTCTGCAAGACCCAGCTGTTCATAAGGCTCGACGTTCTTACGCAGCAAAGCGCGAACGGAAATGCCCATATCAGCAATGAGTTTGACCAGCTCATCGCGTGAAGGTGGAGTCTCAAGATAATGAATCACGGTCGGTTCGCTACCGCTGTTGCGGATCATCTCCAGGGTGTTGCGCGAGGTGCCGCAGGCCGGGTTGTGGTAAATGGTAATGTTGCTCATATCAGTATCTCGTTACACGGTGAAAGAGAGTCGTAGCGCCAGCGCGGCCAGCGTGACGAACAGTACGGGCAGGGTCATGATAATCCCGGTGCGGAAATAGTAGCCCCAGGTGATGGTCATATTCTTCTGCGCAAGGACGTGCAGCCACAGCAGCGTGGCCAGACTGCCAATCGGGGTGATTTTCGGCCCCAGATCGCAGCCAATGACGTTGGCGTAAATCATCGCCTCTTTGATAACGCCTGTCGCGCTACTGCCGTCAATGGACAGCGCGCCAACCAGCACGGTAGGCATGTTGTTCATGATGGAAGAGAGGAAAGCCGTCAGGAAGCCGGTGCCGAAGGTCGCGATCCACAGGCCTTTATCTGCCAGCACGTTCAGCAGGTCAGAGAGATAATCCGTTAGCCCGGCGTTGCGCAGGCCATAGACCACCAGGTACATTCCCAGCGAGAAGATGACTATCTGCCACGGCGCACCGCGCAGCACTTTGCCAGTGTTAATGGCGTGGCCTCGTTTCGCCACCGCAAACAGAATGACAGCCCCGACAGCCGCAATCGCGCTGACCGGGATACCGAGCGGCTCAAGCACGAAAAAGCCCACCAGCAGAAGGATCAACACCACCCAGCCGGTTCTGAAGGTGGCCGGATCTTTAATCGCGCTGGCGGGGGCATTAAGACGCTGCAGATCATAGACCGGCGGAATGTCTTTGCAAAAGAGCAGGTGCAGCATCACCAGCGTGGCACCGATAGCGGCGATGTCTACCGGCACCATCACCGAGGCATACTCAGTGAAACCCAGCCCAAAGAAGTCTGCAGAAACGATGTTAACCAGGTTCGACACAATAAGCGGCAGACTGGCGGTATCGGCGATAAACCCGGCGGCCATCACGAAGGCCAGGGTGGTGCTTTTACTGAACCCCAGCGCCAGCAGCATGGCTATCACAATCGGCGTCAGGATCAGCGCCGCGCCATCGTTGGCAAACAGCGCCGCCACCGCCGCGCCGAGCAGCACGATCCAGCTAAACAGCAGACGGCCACGGCCGTTACCCCAGCGCGACACGTGCAGGGCCGCCCATTCAAAAAAGCCGGACTCATCAAGCAGCAGGCTGATGATAATCACCGCAATAAAGGTCGCCGTCGCATTCCAGACGATATTCCACACCACCGGGATATCATCTAAATGGACAACGCCAGAAATCAACGCCAGTGCTGCGCCAAGCGTCGCACTCCAGCCGATCCCTAACCCCTTCGGCTGCCAGATAACCAGCACGATGGTCAGGACAAAAATCGCGCCTGCCAGTAACATACACCCTCCTGACAGGGCGGCTCTGCCGCCCTGTGTATACAAAAAAATATTAAACGGCCAGCTCTCTGAGTTTCTCAATGCCCGTGGGCTCAGCAGCCATTACCGGTACTAACGCAATGCGGCTTGCATGCTGGTTCTTCACAGCCTCGATTTGAGGACGCTCTTGCCGGGCGCGCTGGCAAAGCAGTGGTGAATGCGTCTGTGCAATCGAAAGGCTGTTATTGATAATCCAGCCCCAGGGATGGATCCCCGCACGCTCAAGATCGGACTGCAGGTTTGCCGCTTCCAGTACCGGAGTGGTTTCAGGCAGCGTAACCAGCAGGACTTTGGTC
>JAFACP010000076.1 GCA_023425455.1 Pseudomonadota bacterium
TTTTAATGCGAATAATAGCGTCATGCTGTGACATTGCAGGTCTTCTCCGTCTCATTATTTCCGTCATCATACATGAGGAGACAGGACGCGCCCAATAGCCGGTGCCGGGTGCTGCTGAGGCGAGAAAACCGCGTGCCGGTAATCGTGAGTTTTCATCAGGTGACAGCAGGAGAAAGAGCCGATATGTTGAGGGAAAACCGATAAACCAGTGAGGATGTTATGAACCAGCCTGCTATCACGTTGTGGTCCGATGCAAACTTCTTTTCACCGTATGTTCTGAGCGTTTATGTGGCACTGGCCGAAAAAGGGCTGTCATTTACCCTGAAGAGCGTCGATCTGGATAGCGGCGAGCATCTGTTGCCGCAGTGGCAGGGCTATGGGTTGACCCGACGAGTGCCGGTGCTGGCCATTGATGGGTTTGAGCTGAGCGAGTCATCGGCGATCGATGAGTATCTTGAAGATCGTTTTGCGCCGCCGGAGTGGGAGCGTATTTATCCGCACGATCTGCAAAAGCGCGCCCGCGCCCGTCAGATCCAGGCGTGGTTACGCAGTGATCTGGTGCCGGTTCGCACCGAGCGCTCAACCGATGTTGTCTTCGCCGGTGTGAAAAAACCGCCGCTGAGCGCGGAGGGGCTTGCCAGCGCGCAAAAGCTGATCGAGACCGCCTCATCGCTCCTCGCCCACGGCAATCCGAATCTGTTCGGCGAATGGTGTATCGCCGATACCGATCTGGCGCTGATGCTGAACCGCCTGATCCTCAACGGTGACGATGTGCCGCCCCTGCTGGTGGATTATGCCGCATTCCAGTGGCAGCGCGCCTCAGTCCAGCGCTATGTGGCACTTTCGGCCAGACGTCCGGGCTGATAACCCCGATCGCTTCAGGTATGATATGGGCAGTCTGTTTTCCTGAGGAGTGGCTGATGAAGCTGATGTTTGCGTCGGATATCCATGGATCGCTGCCTGCAACCGAGCGGGTGCTCTCTCTGTTCGCCCGCAGTGGGGCGCAGTGGCTGGTGATACTGGGCGATGTGTTAAATCATGGCCCGCGCAACGCCCTGCCGGAAGGGTACGCTCCTGCGCAGGTTGCGGAGAAACTGAATTCGCTCGCCTCGCGCATTATTGCCGTTCGCGGCAACTGTGACAGCGAAGTGGATCAGATGCTGCTGCACTTTCCGATAACGGCTCCCTGGCAGCAGGTACTGCTGGAAAAGCACCGCCTGTTTCTGACCCATGGTCATCTTTTTAGCCCGGATAATCTTCCGCCCCTCGCCGCTGGCGATGTGCTGGTTTATGGTCATACTCATATTCCGGTCGCGGAAAAACGCGGGGAGTTGTATCACTTCAACCCCGGCTCGGTCAGTATTCCCAAAGGCGGGTTCGCCGCGAGTTATGGCATGCTGGACGGTAACCGGTTAAGCGTTATCGCACTTAATGATCAGCAAGTTATTGCGCAGGTAGAGATTAATCCGTAAGTTACACGTCACCGGCAAACGCGCCAACAGAGCGCTAAAACGAGAAGGTTTCCCCGATGGTGGAGCAGAGTCATTTGGCAAGTACAGAGTGGGTTGACATTGTCAGCGAAGAGAATGAAGTGATAGCGCAGGCCAGCCGCCAGCAAATGCGTGCAGAGCGCCTGCGTCACCGCGCGACCTATATCGTTGTGCATGATGGCATGGGCAAGATCCTGGTGCAGCGTCGCACAGACACGAAAGATTTTCTCCCGGGGATGCTGGACGCCACCGCGGGCGGCGTGGTTCAGGCAGATGAAGTGCTGCTGGACTCCGCCCGTCGTGAAGCGGAAGAGGAGTTAGGCATTGCCGGCGTTCCCTTTGCCGAGCACGGTCAGTTCTACTTCGAAGACCCGAACTGCCGCGTTTGGGGCGGGCTGTTTAGCTGCGTTTCGCACGGTCCGTTTGCCCTGCAGGAAGAAGAGGTCAGCGAGGTTAGATGGATGACGCCGGAAGAGATCACCGCGCGCTGTGACGAATTCACCCCGGATTCATTAAAAGCGCTGGCGCTGTGGATGAGCCGCAATGCCAGTAACGAATCAACATCGACCAAATCTGAGAAAGAAGAAGAGGCCGAGTAAGCCTCAGCAGCTCTCCCGCAGACACAGGCTGGACGCGATGGGTTTATGATCGCGCCAGTCTCCATCGTTCAGGCGTTCAAGCAACGCGCGTCCGGCTTCGATACCAATCTTACGGTGCGGCACCGCCATGGTGGTGAGCGGCGGCTGACACACGCGGCTGACGTCGCTGTCGCCAAAGCCGACGACGGCGAGATCGTCCGGTACTTTTATCCGCCGACGCTGGCATTCGTACAGCGCGCCGCAGGCCAGCTCATCAGAGACGCACACCAGCGCATCCAGCTCTGGCCACGCCAGTAAAAATTCAGGCAGCTGCGCAGCCCCGGTGGAAAAGCTCGGCGGCATGGCCGCGTTAATCACCCGGTTAGGCGACATATGATGGCGAAGCATCGCTTTGTACCAGCCCTGCAGATGCTGCTGAAAGATCCACTGTTCCTGATTGGCGCACAGCAGACCGATGTTCTGATAGCCGCGCTGAATAACCATGTCCGTCAGTTCGTACATTGCCGCGACGTTATCAATCCCGATATTCATATCGAGCGGGTCGGCACGCATCGCGCCCATCTCCATTACCGGGATAGAGGCATTCTTCAGCCAGTGGCGCACGGTGTCGCTGTGCTCTACGCTGAGCAGAATGGCCGCCGCAATATTCGACGCCAGCAGCGTTTCGAGCAGTTTTTCTTCCTGCTCAAGGCGGTGCTGCGATTCCGCCAGCATGATCTGATAACCGGCGGGTTGCAGCACCTGCTGCAGTCCGGCGAACATTTCCGAACAGCCGGCTTCGGAGAGGTTAGGGACGACCATGGCGATCGTCCAGGAGGAGGCCGAAGCCAGCGCGCTGGCGGCGAGATTGGGCATATACCCCAGCTCCTGCACCGCCGCTTCAATTTTTTCACGGAGTTTATCGGAGACCTGTTCAGGCGTGCGCAACGCACGAGACACCGTCATTGTGCCCACACCGGCAAGTTGCGCGACATCGGCAAGGGTGACTTTGCCGGTACTCCGTCGTTTTCGGGTTAGAGACATACACCTTCCTGCTGACCGGACACGTTTTTATTATCATCCTTCGCTTTACGTGACTGGCAGTATACGCCTTAAATCCCCCTTTTTGCTGTGATTTCACACCATGATTACAATTTGATAGCGCTATCACATTTCTGAATGTTAGCCTCTGGTAGCGCTATCTTTGTGATCCTGATCGCAGTCAATTAGCGATGTGTTGAATAAAGTTTGCTCATCTTTTGCGTTGTAGCGGGAGTGAAAAGTGCTCAGCAAGTGGATATATGATACAACCATCACGCTGCAGGATAGCGTAGAAAACTGGCCACAGGCGCTGGAGCTGTGTGCGAAACCGTTGCTGGATCTGCAGGTGATTTCGCCGCAGTACATCACGGCTATCATTGAGCAGCATCACGCGTTAGGACCCTATTATGTGCTGGCACCAGGGCTGGCCATGCCGCACGCGCGGCCGGAAGAGGGGGCAAAAGGACTTGGTCTGTCATTATTAAAACTGAAACAGGGCGTCTCATTCGGTGCCGGAGAGTTCGACCCGGTTGATCTGATTGTGATGCTGGCGGCACCAGATAAACATAGCCATATCGAGATGATCTCCGCCCTGGCTGAATTATTTTCCAGTGATGATGATATGGCTGAATTACATCAGGCGAATACCCTGGAGGAAATAAAAACGATTATTGACCGCTTCTGATTTAATTATTTAATCCGATTAGTCACAACATTACGCGCGAGCGTGATGGGACGTACTCTACTCAAAAAAGGGGACAACAATGAAAATCATGGCTATTTGCGGTTCCGGCCTTGGCAGCAGCTTTATGGTCGAGATGAATATAAAAAAGGTGCTTAAAAAGCTGGAGATTGAGGCCGATGTCGAGCACTCCGATCTCTCATCGGCAACCCCAGGCGCTGCCGACCTGTTCGTCATGGCAAAAGACATCGCGGCCAGCGCCAGCGTGCCGGAGAGCCAGCTGGTGGTGATCAACAACATCATCGACATCAACGAACTTGAAACGCAATTGCGTGCCTGGTTCGCAAGAACTTAACCCTGATTAGGCGAGGTGGATATGTTTATCCTTGAAACGCTGAATTTCGTTGTCGATATTTTAAAAGTTCCGTCAGTGCTGGTTGGTTTAATTGCATTGATCGGTCTGGTGGCGCAGAAAAAAGCATTTTCTGATGTCGTAAAAGGCACAATAAAAACCATTCTGGGGTTTATTGTACTGGGCGGCGGCGCGACGGTGCTGGTTGGCTCATTAAATCCTTTAGGTGGCATGTTTGAGCACGCCTTTAATATCCAGGGCATTATTCCGAACAATGAAGCGATTGTCTCTATTGCGCTGGAGAAATACGGTGCCTCAACCG
>JAFACP010000099.1 GCA_023425455.1 Pseudomonadota bacterium
CTCGCTGCGTTCTATCATGATTCTCTGGATGTTAATAATCCGCGCCATCGTGAAATCGCCGCCTTCCGCCTGCTATCCAAGATGCCGACGATGGCCGCGATGTGTTACAAATACTCAATCGGCCAGCCGTTTGTTTATCCGCGTAACGACCTCTCCTACGCCGGTAACTTCCTGAACATGATGTTCTCCACGCCGTGTGAAACCTATGAAGTGAACCCGGTACTGGAACGCGCAATGGACCGCATTCTGATCCTGCACGCTGACCACGAACAGAACGCCTCAACCTCTACCGTCCGTACCGCAGGCTCTTCAGGCGCGAACCCGTTCGCCTGTATCGCTGCCGGTATCGCCTCCCTGTGGGGACCGGCACACGGCGGCGCGAACGAAGCGGCACTGAAGATGCTGGAAGAGATCAGCTCCGTTGAGCACATTCCTGAGTTCGTGCGTCGTGCGAAAGACAAAAATGACTCCTTCCGCCTGATGGGCTTCGGTCACCGTGTTTACAAAAACTATGACCCACGCGCGACCGTAATGCGTGAAACCTGCCACGAAGTGCTGAAAGAGCTGGGTACGAAAGATGACCTGCTGGAAGTCGCCATGGAGCTGGAACACATTGCGCTGAACGACCCGTACTTCATCGAGAAGAAACTGTACCCGAACGTCGACTTCTACTCTGGCATTATTCTGAAAGCGATGGGCATTCCGTCTTCCATGTTTACCGTTATCTTTGCCATGGCGCGTACCGTGGGCTGGATTGCGCACTGGAACGAAATGCACAGCGAAGGCATGAAAATTGCGCGTCCTCGTCAGCTCTACACCGGCTACGAGCAGCGTGATTTTAAGTCTGACATCAAGCACTAACTGCAAGAGCCGGCAGCGCCAGAGCTGCCGGGTTCGCCTGAGCCGGGTAAGCGTAAGTCGCGCCCGGCTTTGTTATTTCTGACAGCCAGGACAATAGTAAAACGGCCTTGAGGCGAGCTGGGTTTTCTCAATCACCCCGCCGCAGCGCTCACACGCCTTCCCTTCCCGATGAAACACCTTAAAACGAAACAGCGCGCCATGATGCCTGTTGTCATCCACCGCGCCGCGCGTGTGGTACGACAGACGCGGAATGTCCAGCAGCGCGTGAGATAACGTCTCAAGCTGCGCCTCACGCAGCTCTGCTGCCTTATGCTGCGCGGCCAGACCGACGTCCCACAGAATTTCCACCCGCAGGTAGTTACCCAGCCCGGCCAGAAAGCGCTGGTCGAGCAGCAGCCCGGAAAACTGTCGGTTACGAAATGCAGGGGATAACAGCCGGGCCTTAACGTCGCTCGCCGTCAGACGCGTATCCAGTACATCCGGTCCGACGCGTAACAGGAACGGATGCGCGCGCAGTTGCTCCGGCGTTAACATCTCGATATCTGAGGCGCTGTAGAGCAGGATGGCGTTGTCCGCTGTCTGGAGCCGGACGCGCAACACGCGGTTGGTTTGCGGCTGCTCGTTCGCCTTGACCACCCGCCACACGCCATACAGCTGATTATGGCTGTATAACGTCAGGTTATGGGAAAAGTGGGTAAGCAACGCCTTACCGCGCGTCTCGATATGCGTGACCGTCTGCCCCACCAGCTGTGATTGAAACGGTTTCAGCTGCGGAAAAGCAAACCAGACATCCGTCAACGGTTTGCCCTGTATCGCCGCCTCCAGGCTATCCGCCGCGCGGCGGATCTCCGGACCTTCTGGCATCTTGTTGTCCTTATCGTGATTAGCCGGCGCTTACGCGGATCCCTTGCTCAGCAAACGCCGCCCGCAGGCGACGCGCGAACTGCAGCGCATGTTCGCCATCGCCATGTAAACAGACCGTATCAGCCTGCACGCGGGCCGTTGAACCATCAATGGCCCTGACCGAGCCCTGACGCACCATCTCCAGGGTCTGCGCCAGCGCCTGCGCCGCGTCGGTGATCAGCGCACCGGGCCGGGCGCGCGGCACCAGGCTGCCGTCGGGCTGATAGCTCCGATCGGCAAAAACTTCCTGACGAGTGGCTAACCCCAACCGCTCTCCGGCACGGATAAGCTCGCTGCCCGCCAGGCCAACCAGAATCAGCTGCGGATGACAGTCCCGCACCGCGCACGCAATGGCATCAGCCAGCTGCGGATCTTTCGCCGCCTGGTTGTAGAGCATGCCATGAGGCTTAACGTGCCGCAGCACGCCCTGCTGCGCGCGCGCAATCGCCTCCAGCGCACCGATCTGATACAGCGTCTGGGCATAGACGGTCTCAGGCGGCAGATCCATCGCCAGACGACCGGCGTTTTCCCGGTCGGGAAACCCCGGGTGGGCGCCAATCGCCACGCCATGTTTAATGGCATCACGCACGCACCGCTGCATGGTTTGCGCATCGCCCGCGTGAAAGCCGCAGGCGATATTAACCGACGAGACCAGAGTCATCAGCGCGGCGTCATCGCGGCCGCCTTCGCCGAGATCGGCATTAAGATCAATCGTTATCATCAAGTCTCCAGGCCAGCTGTTGCAGGTAGCGTTGCTGATCCTGTCGCGCCTTCAGCGCCTCCTCCAGCGAACACTGAACGAAGTGGATCGGCTGCCCCAGCGGGATTTGCGCCAGATGATAACGATCGGCATCGATGATGCAGGCGATCCGCGGATAGCCGCCCGTTGTCTGGGCATCGTTCATCAGCACAATAGGCTGTCCGTTACCCGGTACCTGAATG
>JAFACP010000228.1 GCA_023425455.1 Pseudomonadota bacterium
ATGACCCAGCTGGAACAGTGGGGATGTCCGTGGAGCCGTCGTCCTGACGGCAGCGTTAACGTCCGCCGCTTCGGCGGGATGAAGATCGAACGCACCTGGTTTGCCGCCGATAAAACCGGCTTCCATATGCTGCATACGCTCTTCCAGACCTCACTTCAGTACCCCCAGATTCAACGCTTTGACGAACATTTCGTGCTGGACATTCTGGTTGATGACGGCCAGGCGCGCGGTCTGGTGGCGATGAACATGATGGAAGGGACGCTGGTCCAGATCCGCGCCAATGCGGTGGTGATGGCAACCGGCGGCGCGGGCCGCGTTTATCGCTACAACACCAACGGCGGTATTGTCACCGGCGACGGTATGGGCATGGCGCTGAGTCACGGCGTACCGCTGCGCGATATGGAATTCGTCCAGTATCACCCGACCGGCCTGCCAGGCTCCGGCATTCTGATGACGGAAGGCTGCCGCGGCGAAGGCGGTATCCTGGTCAATAAAGATGGCTACCGCTATCTGCAGGATTACGGCATGGGCCCGGAAACCCCGCTGGGCGAACCGAAGAACAAATACATGGAACTGGGTCCACGCGACAAAGTGTCTCAGGCCTTCTGGCATGAGTGGCGTAAAGGCAACACCATTGCCACACCGCGTGGCGATGTGGTGTACCTCGACCTGCGTCATCTGGGCGAGAAAAAGCTGCTGGAACGTCTGCCGTTTATCTGCGAACTGGCAAAAGCCTACGTGGGTGTCGACCCGGTGAAAGAGCCGATTCCGGTTCGTCCAACCGCGCACTACACCATGGGCGGTATCGAGACCGATCAACAGTGTGAAACCCGTATTAAAGGGCTGTTCGCGGTGGGCGAGTGCTCTTCTGTCGGGCTGCATGGTGCCAACCGCCTGGGCTCTAACTCGCTGGCAGAGCTGGTCGTCTTTGGCCGCATGGCGGGCGAACGGGCGATGGAGCGTGCGGCAAGCGCAGGGGAAGCCAACGGCGCCGCGCTGGACGCGCAGGTTGTCGATGTCGAAAAACGCCTAAAGGCGCTGGTGAACCAGCAGGGCAATGAAAACTGGTCGGCGATCCGTGACGAAATGGGCATGTCGATGGAAGAAGGCTGCGGTATCTACCGGACTCCGGAGCTGATGCAGAAGACCGTCGACAAGCTGGCGGAACTGCAGGAGCGCTTCAGGAGGGTACGTATCACGGATACCTCCAGCGTCTTTAACACCGACCTGCTCTATACCATCGAACTGGGGCATGGCCTGAACGTCGCGGAATGTATGGCTCACTCTGCGCTGGCGCGTAAAGAGTCGCGCGGCGCGCATCAGCGTCTTGATGAAGGCTGTACCGAACGTGACGACGTCAATTTCCTGAAACACACCCTCGCATGGCGCGACGCGGATGGCACCACCCGTCTGGATTACAGCGACGTGAAGATCACCACGCTGCCACCGGCTAAACGCGTGTACGGTGCAGAAGCAGAAGCAGCCGAGAAGAAGGAGACGACGAATGGCTGAGATGCAAAAACTGAAAGTGGAAGTGGTGCGCTACAACCCGGAAGTGGACGCCGCGCCGCACAGCGCTTTCTACGAAGTACCTTATGACGAGCAAACCTCCCTGCTGGATGCGCTCGGTTACATCAAAGACAACCTCGCACCGGACCTGAGCTACCGCTGGTCCTGCCGTATGGCGATTTGTGGTTCCTGCGGCATGATGGTTAACAAGGTGCCGAAACTGGCCTGTAAAACCTTCCTGCGTGACTACACCAAAGGCATCAAGGTTGAGGCGCTGGGCAACTTCCCGATCGAGCGCGATCTGGTGGTTGATATGACCCACTTTATCGAAAGTCTGGAAGCGATTAAGCCCTATATCATCGGCAACCCGCGCACGCCGGATCAGGGTCCGAATACCCAGACACCAGCGCAGATGGCGAAATATCACCAGTTCTCCGGCTGCATTAACTGCGGTCTGTGCTATGCCGCATGCCCGCAGTTTGGCCTCAACCCGGAGTTTATTGGTCCGGCGGCCATTACTCTGGCACACCGTTATAACGAGGATAGCCGCGACCACGGTAAAAAAGAGCGGATGCCGCAGCTTAACAGCCAGAACGGCGTCTGGAGCTGTACATTCGTAGGCTACTGCTCAGAAGTGTGTCCGAAGCATGTGGACCCGGCAGCCGCTATTCAGCAGGGCAAAGTGGAAAGTGCGAAAGACTTTCTTATAGCGACCCTGAAACCACGCTAAGGAGTGCATGATGACGACTAAACGTAAAGCCTATGTGCGGCCAGTGCCGTCCACCTGGTGGAAAAAACTGCCGTTTTATCGCTTCTATATGCTGCGTGAAGGCACGGCGGTTCCGGCCGTCTGGTTCAGCATTGAGCTGATTTACGGAGTTTTCGCCCTGAAGCATGGCCCGGAGGCGTGGGCCGGTTTCGTCGGGTTCCTGCAAAATCCTGTGATAGTGATCCTGAACCTGATTGTCCTCGCGGCGGCGCTGCTGCATAGCAAAACCTGGTTTGAGCTGGCGCCAAAGGCGGCAAATATCATTATCAAAGGCGAGAAATTAGGACCTGAGCCGGTCATTAAAGGGCTATGGGCAGTGACGGCCGTTGTCACTGTCGTCATTCTGTTTGTGGCGCTGTTCTGGTAAGGAGGCTACTGTGATCAATCCCAATCCAAAACGTTCTGATGAGCCCGTATTCTGGGGGCTGTTTGGCGCAGGTGGCATGTGGTCTGCGATTGTTGCGCCGGTCATTATCCTGCTGGTCGGCATTATGCTACCGCTGGGGCTGTTCCCGGGCGACGCGCTGAGCTATGAGCGCGTCCTGGCCTTTGCCAGCAGCTTCATTGGCCGCGTGTTCATCTTCCTGATGATTGTTCTGCCACTCTGGCTAGGCCTGCACCGCATCCATCACGCCATGCACGATCTGAAGATCCATGTCCCGAGCGGTAAATGGGTGTTCTACGGTCTGGCGGCGATTCTGAGCGTGGTCACGCTGATTGCCGTTGTCACCCTCTGACGGAACAGGCCCGCCGTCCGGCGGGCCTGTTATTACTGCATCTTTTCTGTCAGCCACCGGGCAAACTCGCGCATCGCCGGGGTTTCCGCCCGCGACTGTAAACGCGTGAGCCAATAGCTGCCGAGATCGACCCGGGTGGCAAACGGCTGAACAATCCGCCCGCTGTTCAGCAGATGAGAGAACATCGCCACGGGGGCGATAGCCATCCCCATGCCGGCCTGCGCCGCCTCCAGCATCGTCACCGAGGAGTCGAACACCATCACCCGATGGGTAGGTGAAGGGGGATGTTCGCCCGCCGCCCGCATCCACGTAGCCCATTCATCGCGCCGGTAGGAGCGCAGCAACGTAAATCTGAGGATATCCGCCGGCGTCTGCAGCCCGGCCGCCATCGCTGGCGTGCAGAGCGGCGCGAGCGGCGCATGACAAAGGAACAGGGCATCGGTGCCATGCCAGGCGCCGCCGCCGTAGCGAATCGTATAATCAAGCCCTTCCGCAGCCGGGTCGACGCGGTTGTTATGGGTTGAAAGCTGAAGATCGATATGCGGATAGCGCAGACGGAAATCGTCGAGCTGCGGGAATAAAACGCCGGTGGCAAAGGTGCCAACCACGCCAACCTTCAGCTTCTCCTGCGCACGGTTGTGGGCAAAGCGATCCAGCATGCCGGCCATTCGATCGAATGAGTCATTCAGCACGGGGAGTAAATTCTCACCTTCAGTGGTCAACATCAGGCCGCGCGACACCCGCACAAACAGCGGACAGTTGAGGTGCTGCTCCAGCGCCTTTACCTGCTGACTGATGGCCGAGTGCGTCACGTTCAGCTCGATGGCTGCGTGAGTAAAACTAAGGTGTCTTGCGGCGGCCTCAAAGGCCCGCAGCGAATTAAGCGGGAGATAGCTGCGCGTCATTGGCACATCCGTTAGAAAAATTAACAGCTACTGCTAAATTTAACCGTTTGTCAGGCGCAGTCAAATCCAACAGACTAGCCAGGTCTGACGGGCCCGGACATCCCCCTTGACTCGCCATTACGGAAGATTACCGATGAAAACATCCCTTTGCCTTGCTCTGCTGCTCAGCACCTCCTGCACCGCTTTTGCCGCCACGATGTCTGAAAAGCAGCTGGCCGACGTGACAGCGCGTACCGTTGTCCCCCTGATGAAAGCGCACGCGATCCCCGGCATGGCGGTCGCGGTGATTTACCAGGGCAAGCCGCACATTTTCACCTTCGGGGTGGCCGATGTCGCGGCGAAAACACCCGTCACCGAGCAAACCTTGTTTGAGCTGGGCTCTCTCAGCAAAACCTTTACCGGCGTACTGGGCGGCGACGCCGTTGCCCGTGGTGAAATCGCCCTGAACGACCCGGCAACACGCTACTGGCCTGAACTGACGGGCCCGCAGTGGCAAGGCATCCGCCTGCTGGATCTGGCCACTTACACCGCTGGCGGTTTACCGCTGCAGCTCCCGGATGATGTTACTGATGCCGCATCGCTGCTGCGGTTTTATCAACGCTGGCAGCCGCAGTGGGCTGCAGGCACCCGCCGCCTCTATGCCAACTCCAGCATTGGCCTTTTTGGGGCGCTGGCGGTGAAACCTTCCGGCATGGGTTTTGAGCAGGCTATGACCGAGCGCGTCTTCAAACCCCTGGCGCTGCGGCATACCTGGTTCCACGTCCCGGCAGCAGAAGAGCAACATTACGCCTGGGGGTATCGCGAGGGTAATGCGGTGCACGTCTCGCCGGGCATGCTGGACGCCGAAGCCTACGGCATTAAAACCACCATCAGCGATATGGCGCGCTGGGTCAACGCCAACATGGCGCCTGACGCGGTGTAAACGCCCTCGCTACGGCAGGGTATTATGCTGGCTCAGTCGCGTTACTGGCGGGTGGGCGCCCTGTATCAGGGGCTGGGCTGGGAGATGCTGAACTGGCCGGTGGAGGCCAAAACTTTAATTGATGGCAGCGACAATAGGGTGGCGCTTGCGCCGTCGCCCGTCGCAGAGGTGACGCCTGCGGTGCCCGGAGTGAAAGTGTCCTGGGTACATAAAACCGGTTCAACCGGCGGGTTTGGCGGCTATGTGGCCTTTATTCCACAGCAGAAACTCGGCATTGTGCTGCTGGCCAACAAGAGCTATCCGAACCCCGCACGCGTGGCGGCGGCTTACCGCATTCTGCACGCACTGCAGTAAATTTACGCCGGGGGCGCTGACGCCAGATATGCCCCCGCTTTCCTTGCGCTCATCTACACTTATCAAAAAGCCCGCAAGGAAACTCTATGCGTATCCTGCCTGTTATTGCCGCAGTGACAGCCGCATTTCTCGTGGTTGCCTGCAGTTCACCTGTGCCACCCGCTGGCGTCACCGTCGTCACCCCGTTTGATGCTCAACGCTATCTCGGCACCTGGTATGAGGTAGCCCGCTTCGACCACCGTTTCGAGCGTGGGCTACAGCGCGTCACAACCACCTACAGCAGGCTTGATGATGGCGGTATTCTGGTGATTAACCGGGGCTATAATCCCGATCGCGGCCTCTGGCAGAAGAGCGTTGGCAAAGCCTGGTTTACCGGCGATACAAACCGTGCCGCGCTAAAAGTCTCGTTTTTTGGCCCGTTCTACGGCGGATACAACGTGATCGCGCTGGATAAAGCGTACCGTCACGCGCTGGTTTGTGGGCCGGATCGCAACTATTTATGGATCCTCTCCCGCACGCCAACCCTGTCATCAGAGATGAAACAGCAGATGCTGGACGTTGCGACCCGGCAGGGGTTTGATGTGTCGAAATTAATCTGGGTGGAACAACCTCATTAATGCGCGCTCAGCTTGAGGCCAACGATCCCGGCGACGATCAACGCAAGACTGGCGAGACGCGCCGGGCTTGCTGACTCCCCCAGCAGCAGAATGCCGGTAATCGCCGCGCCAACGGCACCAATCCCTGTCCAGACGGCGTAGGCCGTCCCCACGGGCAGGGTACGCATCGACCATGAGAGCAGAACAATACTGACCACCATAGCCGTGACGGTAATCAGGCTGGGTATCAGACGGGTAAAACCGTGGGTATATTTCAGGCCAATGGCCCAAACGACTTCGAGCAAACCGGCAATAAACAGAACAATCCAGGACATAACTGGCTCCTTAACCTGAACGCAAGCTGGGGCCGTCCCCGGAGAAAGAGGCGCTTACGGGTCGTCCCGTAAGGCACAGATTGAGCGTCATATTTTGGTTAACGAGCGATTTTTTTTCAATCCTTATCTGCTGAACATGTTAAGGCAAGAAATAGCCTCAGTATGCCACGTAGTTCAGGCATTTATGACTCATCCGACTTCCCTATGATGGTGTGCTTTCTGATGGCAGGAAGCCAACCACTAGCCGACTGCGAATATAATATGTTCAAGATTCTGTTGATTGACCGTTGTCACTTCACCCGTGCCGGGTTTGAAGCATGGCTCAATCATTCCGGTTTGTTCCCTGGCCACTTCGTGGTGACAGGGCTGAATAATCTCTTCCTTGCCAGAGAACACATCCTGCAGTGGAAACCGACGTTAGTCATCGCCGATTTACACGGTTTCCGGCAGGATATTCATCACCTTCAGCAGCTTTCGTCGTTGCTGATTGCCAGCGAAACCGTACCGTTTATTTTGCTGCAGTCGGGCGAAGAGCTGGAGATGGATGACTACCTGCAGCAGTTCCCGGTCTGGTCTTCGCTGGAGAAGCACGTCGCGCTGGAGAAGCTGGCCGCCGTGATTAACGATGCGCTCACCGCCTGCGCGAGCATCGGGGCGCCGAAAGCCGCCACGCCGCTGCTGACCCGTCAGGAAGAGAAGGTACTGACGCTGTGGATGGACGGTGCCAGCAACCAGAAGATCGCCAGCCACCTGAGTATTAACGGAAAAACGGTATACACCTACAAGCGCAATATCCGCATGAAACTGCATATGGATACCCGCTTCTCGCCGTTTTTATCACTGCAGGAGTCAGAAAGCTGACGGTACGGCACCGTTGCGTCCCGTACCGTCGTGTGTGATTACTGCTGTGCTTTGGTCGCCGCACCAGAGATAGCATTGCCGCCTTCAGAGATATCCTGACCGACGCCGCGCGTGGTATTGCAGGCGGTTAATACTGAAGAAAGGACCAGGACAGAAAAGATCGCTGCAATTGTCTTCTTAACCATAATATCTTCCTTTTATAGCCAATGTTGTTTTGTGGATAGCAATTTAAGGATAGACAAGATCCCGCCAGTTGACGGAAAAGGAAGCATTTTTAGGATTGTTGAGCGGAATTAGCTGGCCGCGTGAGAAATCACGTGCCCGAGATCCTGGATGTCCTGGCCCACGCCGCGGGCGGTGTTACACCCGGAGAGGAATACGCCGGAGAGGATCAGCAACAGCAGAATGTTAACGGTGCGTTTCATCGTCCCTGCCTGAGTCAACCAGGCGCAGCGAGCGCTGCGCCTGCTGTGAATTACTTCACGCGAGATACGTATTCGCCGGAGCGGGTATCCACTTTGATCACTTCGCCGATCTGAACAAACAGTGGCACTTTCACCACTGCGCCAGTGGACAGGGTCGCAGGCTTACCACCGGTACCCGCGGTATCACCTTTCAGACCTGGATCGGTTTCAACGATTTCCAGCTCAACGAAGTTTGGTGGGGTTACGGAGATAGGCTGGCCGTTCCACAGGGTCACGATGCACTCAGCCTGATCCAGCAGCCATTTGTCGCTATCGCCAATAGCTTTGGCATCAGCAGACAGCTGTTCAAAGGTTTCGTTGTTCATGAAGTGCCAGAACTCACCGTCGTTGTACAGGTAAGTCAGGTTCATATCGACAACATCAGCGCCTTCAGCAGAGTCAGTAGACTTGAAGGTTTTTTCTACGCGGGTGCCGGTCAGCAGGCGGCGCAGCTTAACGCGCGCGAATGCCTGGCCTTTACCTGGTTTAACGAATTCGCTGGCTTCAACCGCATACGGTTCGCCGTCCAACATGATTTTAAGACCAGCACGAAAATCGTTGCTATAGTACGTTGCCATAAGGCCCTCTAAATTTGTTAACTGGTAGCTAAGCCACAAAATGGCGCATATTGTAACCCTAAACACCCCGTCCAGAGAAGATTGGTTATCGCAACTTGCCGATGTAATCACCAGTCCTGATGAATTGCTGCGTCTTTTAGCGCTCGATACGCATGCTGATCTGCTTGCAGGCCGCGAGGCAAAGCGCCTCTTCGCCCTGCGCGTCCCGCGCGCGTTTGTCGCCAGAATGGAGAAAGGCAACCCTGACGATCCTCTGTTAAAACAAACGATTACCGCGCAAGACGAGTTTATTACCGCCCCAGGTTTTAGCACCGACCCGCTGGAAGAGCAGAACAGCGTCGTTCCTGGCCTGCTGCATAAATACCGCAACCGCGCGCTGTTGCTGGTAAAAGGCGGCTGCGCGGTAAATTGCCGTTATTGCTTCCGTCGGCACTTTCCGTACGCTGAAAATCAGGGCAATAAGCGTAACTGGCAGGTGGCGCTGGACTACATTGCCGCGCATCCGGAGCTGGATGAAATCATCTTTTCCGGCGGCGACCCGCTGATGGCCAAAGATCATGAGCTCAACTGGCTGTTCACCCAGCTCGAAACCATCCCGCACGTTAAGCGCCTGCGTATTCACAGTCGGCTGCCGATCGTCATCCCCGCGCGCATCACCGACGGGCTGGTGTCACGTATTGCGCAGTCTCGCCTGCAGATCCTGCTGGTGAACCATATCAATCACGCCAATGAGATAGACGAGGCATTCCGCGTCGCGATGGCCCGCCTGCGCCAGGCGGGCGTCACGCTGCTAAACCAAAGTGTGTTGCTGCGCGGCGTGAACGACAATGCGCAGGTGCTGGCCGCACTGAGTAATGCCCTGTTTGACGCCGGGGTTATGCCCTATTACCTGCATGTGCTGGACCGCGTACAGGGTGCTGCGCATTTTATGGTGACGGACGAAGAGGCCCGGCAAATTATGCGGGAGCTGTTGACGCTGGTGTCAGGTTATATGGTGCCGAAACTGGCGCGCGAGATTGGCGGAGAGCCAAGCAAAACGCCGCTGGATTTGCAGCTAAGACAGCGCTAAGGGGCAAAAAATAGTGTCCCTCTCCCCGCCGGGAAGAGGGACCGGACGATCAGTTCGGGCACTTATAGACCTGGCCGTGCATCTCGCTGGCCGTCGGTACGAAACTGGACAACATGCTCTGCGTTGGGCTGCTCACGCCGTAAATCACGTTACCCCCCATTGCCGCAGCCTGGTTACGCAGGGCGTTTGCCGCGCCGCGCATGGAGCCACCCTCTTCGCCATGTTGACCCGACAGCCAGTTACTTTGCTCACCGGTTGCCGTTCCTAAAAGCTGACATTCGCTGCCCGGCTTATCTTCCACAAAGCGAACGCCCTGACCCGCAGCCGACAGTTCATTACTGGAACTGCAACCCGCCAGCAGCAATGCTGCCCCTACGATCCCTGCACAGACTTTTATGCGCATGTTATTCCTCGTTTTCAATAAGCTGGACAGAGTTGTCCGTGTGTAAACCTTATACTAAAAAGATGACCAAAAGAAAAACCCCCAGACATGACTGCCCGGGGGTTTCTTGATGCTATGGGGTATAGCGCACGATTACATCATGCCGCCCATACCGCCCATGCCACCCATGCCACCAGCAGCACCTAAGTCAGGCGCGTCGCCTTTTGGCAGGTCGGTCACCATGCACTCGGTGGTGATCATCAGGCCAGCTACAGATGCCGCGTACTGCAGAGCAGAACGGGTCACTTTCGTTGGATCCAGGATACCGAAGTCGATCATGTTGCCGTATTCTTCAGTTGCAGCGTTGTAACCGTAGTTGCCTTCGCCCGCTTTCACGTTGTTCGCCACCACAGATGGCTCTTCACCGGCGTTGGAAACGATCTGACGCAGAGGTGCTTCCATCGCGCGCAGCGCAACTTTGATACCCACGTTCTGATCTTCGTTCTGCGCGGTCAGCTCAGAGATTTTCGCCGCAACGCGAACCAGCGCCACGCCGCCACCGGCAACCACGCCTTCTTCTACCGCAGCACGGGTCGCGTGCAGGGCATCGTCAACGCGCGCTTTTTTCTCTTTCATTTCAACTTCGGTCGCCGCACCGACTTTGATAACCGCAACGCCGCCAGCCAGTTTCGCTACGCGCTCCTGCAGTTTTTCACGGTCGTAATCAGAGGTGGCTTCTTCGATCTGCTTACGGATCTGACCAACACGGCCCTGAATAGCCGCTTCGTCGCCCACGCCATCAATGATGGTGGTGGTGTCTTTGTTGATCACAACACGTTTAGCCTGGCCCAGGTCTTCCAGGGTCGCTTTTTCCAGCTCCATACCGATCTCTTCAGAGATCACGGTACCGCCAGTCAGGGTAGCGATATCCTGCAGCATCGCTTTACGGCGATCGCCGAAGCCAGGTGCTTTAACCGCAGCCACTTTCACGATGCCGCGCATGGTGTTAACCACCAGGGTCGCCAGCGCTTCGCCTTCAACGTTTTCCGCGATGATAACCAGTGGTTTACCGGCTTTCGCCACGGCTTCCAGTACTGGCAGCATTTCACGGATGTTGGAAATTTTCTTGTCAGCCAGCAGGATGAACGGGCTTTCCAGCTCAACTGCGCCATTTTCTGGCTTATTGATGAAGTATGGAGACAGGTAGCCACGGTCGAACTGCATACCTTCAACCACGTCCAGCTCATCTTCCAGACCGGTACCGTCTTCAACGGTGATCACACCTTCTTTACCCACTTTGTCCATCGCTTCTGCGATAAGCTTACCAACGGTTTCGTCGGAGTTCGCGGAGATGGTGCCGACCTGCGCAATCGCTTTAGAGTCAGAGCACGGTACGGACAGCGTTTTCAGCTCTTCAACCGCAGCAGCGACAGCTTTGTCGATACCACGTTTCAGGTCCATCGGGTTCATGCCCGCAGCAACGGCTTTCAGACCTTCGTTGACGATAGCCTGCGCCAGTACGGTTGCGGTGGTGGTGCCGTCGCCCGCAGCGTCGTTCGCTTTAGAGGCCACTTCTTTCACCATCTGTGCGCCCATGTTTTCGAACTTGTCTTCCAGTTCGATTTCACGTGCAACAGACACACCATCTTTGGTGATGGTTGGCGCGCCGAAGGATTTATCCAGCACTACGTTACGGCCTTTCGGGCCGAGGGTTACTTTCACTGCATCTGCCAGTACGTTTACGCCGCGCAGCATTTTCACACGAGCGTCGTTACCGAATTTTACGTCTTTAGCTGCCATGTTCTTATTTCCTCAAATTCTCGTGCGTAAATTACGCTTCAACAATTGCCAGAATGTCGCTTTCGGACATGATCAACACTTCTTCATTGTCGATCTTCTCGGATTTCACGCCGTAGCCATCGTTGAAAATTACGATGTCACCAACTTTAACGTCCAGTGGCTGCACAGTTCCGTTTTCCAGGATGCGGCCCTTACCGACAGCGATGATTTCGCCACGCGTTGATTTTGCTGCCGCAGAACCGGTCAGAACGATGCCGCCAGCAGACTTGGTTTCAACTTCTTTACGTTTGACGATCACACGATCATGTAACGGACGAATACTCATTGATAGCTCTCCTTTGAGAAAGTCATTATCAGTTATGGATGACGCCGGTCCGCACGCGGTTTTCCGGCTAGTGCCCTGAGAGATGGGGATGGGTTTTTCCCCCTTCAAGGGGGAGTCGAAAAAAAATTTGCGAAAGTGTTACCATCGCCTTCTTTTGCAGGTAGCGGGACGAGGTCGATGAGTGGACTCAGGCAGGAGCTGGGACTGGCGCAGGGGGTGGGATTACTCTCTACGTCGCTATTAGGTACGGGCGTGTTTGCGGTCCCCGCCCTAGCGGCGCTGGTCGCCGGCAACAACAGCCTGTGGGCGTGGCCGGCGCTGATTGTACTGGTATTTCCGGTGGCGATTGTTTTTGCCGTTCTTGGACGCCACTTCCCCAGCGCAGGCGGCGTCGCGCACTTTGTCGGCATGGCGTTTGGCCCACGTCTGGAGCGGGTAACCGGCTGGCTGTTTTTGTCAGTGATCCCGGTGGGGCTTCCGGCCGCGCTGCATATCGCGGCCGGCTTTGGTCAGGCGCTGTTCGGCTGGCATAACGAACAGCTGCTGCTGGCCGAACTGGGGACGCTGGCCATGGTGTGGTGGGTTGCGTCCCGCGGGGCCAGCTCCAGCGCCAACCTGCAGACGGTCGTGGCGCTGCTGATTGTCGCCCTGATTGCCGCCATCTGGTGGGCTGGCGATATTCATATCAAGGATATCCCCTTCCCTGCCGTCACGGATGTCGACCATTCGCAGCTTTTTGCCGCACTTTCCGTGATGTTCTGGTGTTTTGTCGGCCTTGAAGCCTTCGCGCATCTGGCGTCGGAGTTCAAACAGCCTGAGCGCGATTTCCCGCGTGCGCTGATGACAGGCCTGCTGCTGGCGGGTTCGGTCTACTGGGCCTGCACCGTGCTGGTACTGCACTTCCACGCCTTCGGGGAAGAGAAAGCCGCCGCCGCGTCGTTACCGGGAATGGTGGTCACCCTGTTCGGGGTGAAAGCGCTGTGGGTTGCCTGTGTGATTGGCTATCTCGCCTGCTTTGCCAGCCTGAACATCTATATTCAGAGCTTTGCCCGTCTGGTCTGGTCCCAGGCGCTGTACAAACCGCAAAGCCGTCTTGCGCGCCTGTCCCGGCGACAGCTGCCGGTAAATGCGCTCAACGCCGTGTTGGGCTGCTGCGCGCTAAGCACCCTGTGCATTTACGGGCTGAACATTAACCTTGATGCGCTGATTGTCTACGCCAACGGCATTTTTATCATGATCTATCTGCTGTGCATGCTGGCAGGCTGCCGTCTGCTGAAAGGACGCTTTAAAGCGCTGGCAATCATCGGGGGCGTGCTCTGTCTGCTGCTGCTGGCAATGGTGGGCTGGAAGAGTCTGTATGCCCTTATTATGCTGGCGGGGCTGTGGCTGTTTCTGCCGAAACGCGGCGCAATGCAAACAGGCCCGGCGTGATCCTGACCGGGCCTGCGAATATGACCGTAGATGCGGCTTAACGATCGTCTTTCTGGTCTAAACGGTCGTGCTGCTCGTCCTTGCGCTGGTATTCCCCTTCAAAGGTGTCACCCGGGCCGGTACTGAAACCGCCACCGGGCATGCGGCTGAAACGCAGATGCGGCAGCAGCTTCATGGTCAGATGATTTTGCACCGGCGGTAACAGCAGCAGCAGACCGAGGAAGTCGGTGAAGAACCCCGGCAGGATCAGCAGCAAACCGGCAATAATCAGCGACACGCTTTTGATCATCTCGGCCGCCGGGCTTTCGCCTGCGGCCATCTTCTCCTGCATTAACAGGAAATTTTTGAAACCCTGATTTCGCACCAGCGACATGCCGATGACGGAGGTGAAAATCACCAGAATCAGCGTCAGCAGGACGCCCAGCACATGGGCCACCTGAATGAAAATAGAAATCTCAATGTAAACATAGAGAAAGAAAGCGATAAACGGTATCCAGCGCACTGGCATCTCCTGTGTGGCAGGCGCCCTCTGGCCCCTGTCTGAATGTGTTCGCGACGCGCGTTGTTAAGAGGTGGTGGCGGTTAGCTAAAATTCAATCGGTTTGCACGGATATTTTTTTTGGAAATATTCAAGCGGTGACTCATTTCACAGATTAATAATTATCATGGCAGGCGGACGATAATAAGTGATCCAGGTTACGGCAATTCGCTATTATCAGCATATGATCTCGAACATCTGGCCGGTTGAGGGAATAATCGTCGGTCAGAAAATATTCAAAACCACATATATACTGTGTGTTTAGTACAATCCATCGGCAGCTTGAAAAGAAGGTTCACATGTTAAACAACATTCGTATCGAAGAAGATTTGTTGGGTACCAGGGAAGTTCCAGCGGATGCCTACTATGGTGTTCACACTCTGAGAGCGATTGAAAACTTCTACATCAGCAACAGCAAAATCAGTGACATCCCTGAGTTTGTGCGTGGCATGGTGATGGTGAAAAAAGCCGCAGCGCTGGCGAACAAAGAGCTGCAAACCATTCCAAAAAGCGCGGCAAATGCAATTATCGCCGCGTGCGATGAAGTGCTGAACAACGGTAAATGCATGGATCAGTTCCCGGTTGACGTCTATCAGGGCGGCGCGGGCACCTCCGTGAACATGAATACCAACGAGGTACTGGCGAACATCGGCCTGGAGCTGATGGGCCACCAGAAAGGGGAATACCAGTACCTGAACCCGAACGATCACGTCAATAAATGCCAGTCCACCAACGACGCCTATCCAACCGGCTTCCGCATCGCGGTGTATGCCTCGATCGTTAAGCTGGTCGATGCGATCAATCAGTTGGGTGATGGCTTCCAGCGTAAATCCGTTGAATTCCAGGACATCCTGAAAATGGGCCGTACCCAGCTACAGGATGCGGTTCCTATGACGCTGGGCCAGGAGTTCCACGCGTTCAACGTATTGCTGAATGAAGAGACCAAAAGCCTGCTGCGCACCTCCGAGCTGCTGCTGGAGGTGAACCTGGGGGCAACCGCGATTGGTACTCGCCTGAACACGCCGGATGGCTATCAACAGCTGGCGGTGCAGAAGCTGGCGGAAGTGTCTAATCTGCCTGTCGTACCGGCAGAAGACCTGATTGAAGCCACCTCTGACTGCGGCGCGTATGTGATGGTGCACAGTGCGCTGAAGCGTCTGGCGGTGAAACTGTCCAAAATTTGTAACGACCTGCGCCTGCTCTCTTCCGGCCCGCGTGCGGGGCTGAACGAAATCAACCTGCCTGAGCTGCAGGCGGGCTCGTCCATCATGCCGGCAAAAGTGAACCCGGTTGTGCCAGAGGTGGTGAACCAGGTCTGCTTTAAAGTCATCGGTAACGATACGACCGTGACCATAGCGTCGGAAGCGGGTCAGCTGCAGCTGAACGTGATGGAGCCGGTCATCGGTCAGGCGCTGTTCGAATCGATCCATATTCTCACCAACGCCTGCTACAACCTGCTGGAGAAATGCATTAACGGCATTACGGCGAACAAATCCGTGTGCGAAGGCTATGTCTATAACTCCATCGGGATCGTCACTTACCTCAACCCGTTCATCGGCCACCACAATGGCGATATCGTCGGGAAGATTTGTGCCGAAACCGGTAAGAGCGTGCGTGAAGTGGTGCTGGAGCGCGGACTGTTGACGGAAGCCGAGCTGGACGATATTTTCTCGGCGCAAAACCTGATGCACCCGGCCTATAAAGCGAAACGGTATACCGATGAAAGCGAACAGTAACCGTTCAGGCTAAGCTTGCGAAGGCACGTCACTTGTGACGTGCCTTTTTTCTTTTTGAGCATTACCAATTACACAACATTTTAATATCAACTTGTTAATAAACAAGGAAGGCACGTATGTTTGGAGCAGAACTGGTTATCGTCTTGCTGGCGATTTATGTGGGCGCACGGCTCGGGGGGATCGGTATTGGCTTTGCCGGTGGCCTCGGGGTGCTCGTTCTTACCCTTATCTTTCAGATCAAACCCGGCGCGATCCCGTTTGACGTCATCGAAATCATCATGGCGGTTATCGCGGCCATTGCTGCCATGCAGGTCGCAGGCGGTATGGATTACCTGGTGAGCCTGGCGGAGCGTATGCTGCGCCGTCACCCCAAATACATCACGTTCCTCGCACCGCTGGTGACCTGGTTTATGACCATTCTCGCCGGCACCGGTCACACGGCCTTCTCCACGCTGCCGGTGATCACCGAAGTGGCGAAGGAGCAAGGCATTCGTCCTTCCCGTCCGCTCTCTATCGCCGTGGTGGCGTCGCAGATTGCGATCACCGCATCGCCGATTTCCGCCGCCGTGGTCTTCTTTGCCGGGATCCTGGAGCCGATGGGCGTCAGCTACCTGACGCTGTTAGCTATCTGCATTCCGGTAACGCTGATTGCGGTGATGATCACCGCGGTGCTGTGTAACTTCCTCGGCGCCGAGCTGAAAGACGATCCGGTCTACCAGGAGCGTCTGGCAAAAGGTGAAGTGAAGCTGCGCGGCAGCCAGGTCTTTGCGCTGAAGCCGCACGCGAAACGCTCCGTGGTGCTGTTCCTGATCGGTATCGTGGCGGTGATGTTTTACGCGACCGCCATCAGCGATACGGTAGGGCTGATCCAGAACCCGGTGCTGCCGCGTAACGAAGCGATTGTGGTGTTTATGCTGACCATTGCGACGCTCATCAGCATTACCTGTAAAATTGATACCAGCGAAGTGCTGAATGCCAGCACCTTCAAATCCGGTATGAGCGCCTGCGTGTGCGTTCTCGGCGTGGCGTGGCTGGGTGATACCTTCGTCAAAGCCCATATCAGTGATATCCAGACCGTTGCCGGCGATCTGCTGCATAACTATCCGTGGCTGCTGGCGGTGGTGCTGTTCTTTGCCGCAACGCTGCTTTACTCCCAGGCTGCGACCACCAAAGCGCTGATGCCCGCCGCACTGATGCTCGGCGTCACCCCGCTGACGGCGATCGCCTCTTTCGCTGCGGTATCTGCGCTGTTCGTGCTGCCAACCTACCCAACCCTGCTGGCCGCCGTGGAGATGGATGACACGGGCTCAACCCGCATTGGTAAATACGTCTTTAACCACGCGTTCCTGATCCCGGGCGTGGTCGCCATTACCCTGTGCGTGATCCTCGGCTTCCTCATTGGCGGCATCATGCTCTGATGCCGTACAGGTGTAAAAATAGTTAAAACCGGGCCGCTCAGCGGCCCGTTTCATTAATGCCCCTCTTTCTTGCGTGATATAGTGATGACTTTCGTGATGAGGAGGTCGACTCGTGAACACGCCAGACGCTGTTGTTGTCCTTTGTACCGCCCCTGATGAAGCCACCGCCCAGGATCTCGCCGCCAAAGCGCTGGCGGAAAAGCTGGCCGCCTGCGTAACACTTCTTCCGGGAGCCACTTCGCTTTATTACTGGGAAGGTAAGCTGGAGCAGGAGTATGAAGTTCAGATGCTGCTGAAAACCAATCAGGCTAACCAGCAGGCGCTTCTGGACTGCCTCAAATCTCATCATCCCTACCACACCCCGGAACTGCTGGTCCTGCCCGTAGTCCACGGCGATAACGATTATCTCTCATGGCTCAACGCGTCCTTACGCTGATCCTGCTGCTGTGCAGCACATCAGTTTTTGCCGGGTTATTTGATGCACCCGGCCGCTCAAACTTCACGCCTGCCGACAAGGCGTTTATTTTCGATTTCCAGCAAAACCAGAACGATCTTAGCCTGTCCTGGCAGGTAAAAGAGGGGTATTACCTTTACCGCAAACAGATCAGCGTCACCCCTGCCCAGGCGAACATTGCACCGCTTCAGCTGCCCGCCGGGGAATGGCATGAAGATGAGTTCTACGGTAAAAGCGAGATTTACCGTCAGCATTTAACTATCCCGGTTACCGTCCGCCAGGCGGCTAAGGGCGCTACCCTGACGGTGACCTGGCAGGGCTGCGCCGATGCGGGCTTCTGCTACCCGCCGGAAACCAAAGTGGTGCCGCTCAGCGACGTGCAGCCCGTGGCGGCAACGAGTGCCTCACCGCAGACCCGGAGCGAAGAGCAGCAGAGCGTCGACCCTGAACTGCCCTTTTCCGCCTGGTGGGCGTTGTTGATAGGTATCGGCATCGCGTTTACCCCGTGCGTATTGCCTATGTATCCGCTGATCTCCGGCATCGTGCTGGGAGGGAAACAGCGGCTTTCCACGGCTCGCGCCCTGCTGCTGGCGTTTATCTACGTGCAGGGCATGGCGTTAACCTACACGGCGCTCGGCCTCGTGGTCGCCGCTGCGGGGTTGCAGTTCCAGGCCGCCCTTCAGCACCCCTGGGTGCTTATTGGCCTGTCGGGGGTCTTTATCCTGCTGGCGCTGTCGATGTTCGGCCTGTTCACGCTGCAGCTACCCTCCTCGCTGCAGACGCGCCTGGCACTGATGAGTAACCGCCAGCAGGGCGGCTCCGCAGGCGGTGTGTTTGCTATGGGCGCGATTGCCGGGCTTATCTGCTCACCTTGTACTACCGCACCGCTTAGCGCCATCCTGCTGTACATTGCCCAGAGCGGCCACATGTGGCTCGGCGGCGGCACGCTCTACCTCTACGCGCTGGGGATGGGTCTGCCGCTGATGCTGGTCACCGTTTTTGGCAACCGCCTGCTGCCAAAACGCGGCCCGTGGATGGAGACGGTCAAAACCGCGTTCGGCTTTGTTATTCTGGCGCTGCCGGTGTTCCTGCTGGAACGCGTGACGGGTGACGTCTGGGGGATGCGTTTGTGGGCGGCGCTCGGTCTGGCCTTCTTCTGCTGGGCGTTTATCGAAAGCCTGGCCGCGAAAACGCCGTGGGTACGCGTGATCCAGATGATCCTGCTGGCGGCGGCTATCGTCAGCGCCCGCCCGCTGCAGGAGTGGGCCTTTGGCAGCACAGCCGTGCAGAGTCAGGCGCACCTGAATTTCACAAAGATCAACAATGTCGACGAGCTCAACCGCGCGCTGGCGCAGGCTGACGGTAAACCGGTGATGCTCGATCTCTACGCAGACTGGTGCGTGGCCTGCAAAGAGTTCGATAAATACACCTTCAGCGACCCGCAGGTGCACGCTGAGCTAAAAGGGACGGTTCTGCTTCAGGCGGACGTCACGGCAAACAACGCGCAGGACAAGGCGCTGTTAAAGCACCTTAACGTGCTCGGCCTGCCGACGATTCTGTTCTTCACTGAACAGGGCCACGAACAGCCGGCACAGCGTGTGACCGGGTTTATGGATGCGGCGGCCTTCAGCGCGCATTTGCGCGATCGCCAACCGTAAACAACACTTTATACGGGACAAACCGTTGGGAATAGCGGAGGAGAAAACCGTGCAACGCGAAGACGTACTGGGACAAGCCCTACAATTACTGGAAGTTCAGGGGATCGCCAGCACCACGCTTGAGATGGTAGCCGACCGTATCGATTACCCTCTGGACGAGCTTATGCGCTTCTGGCCTGATAAAGAGGCGCTGCTGTATGATGCGTTGCGCTATCTCAGCCAGCAGGTAGATATCTGGCGCAGGCAACTGATGCTGAACGAGGAGCTGACGGCCGAGCAGAAGCTGCTGGCCCGCTACACGGCGCTCACCGAATGCGTGAGCAATAACCGCTATCCGGGCTGCCTGTTTATCGCCGCCTGCACCTTTTACCCCGACCCGGAACACCCTATCCATCAGC
>JAFACP010000263.1 GCA_023425455.1 Pseudomonadota bacterium
GGTGGATTACCAGAACGGGGCCATCAGCGCGTTACAGCGTCAGCACCAGCGTTTTGATATCTGGGCCGAGCGGTTAAATGTCAGCCCTGGCGCGCTGAACGACGCTTTCCTCAATGCGATGGCCGAGATTTGCGCGCCGTTGCCTGGGGCTGTTTCACTGCTTGACGCGCTCAGGGGCAAGGTCAAACTGGGGATCATCACCAACGGTTTTACCGCCCTGCAGCAGATCCGCCTGGAGCGAACCGGCCTGCGCGATCACTTCGATGCGCTGGTGATCTCTGAGGAGGTGGGGGTGCCAAAACCCGACCCACGTATTTTCGATTATGCGCTGGCGCAGGCGGGCAACCCCGATCGCGAGCGCGTGCTGATGGTTGGCGATACCGCTGAGTCGGATATTCTCGGCGGCATGAAATCCGGTTTGTCGACCGTCTGGCTGAATGCGCATGGGCGTGCGCAGCCTGAAGGTATTGAGCCGACCTGGACCGTCACCTCATTGAGCGAACTGGAGCAACTCCTGTGTAAACAATGATTGCCTGCCCCCAGTTGATGGGTAAAATAGCCGCATTTTTCGTATTCCATGATGCGCGGCCGGCGGCCGTGCTTATATAAGAAGATTTGATTATGACGTTGTCTCCTTATCTGCAAGAGGTGGCCAAACGCCGCACTTTTGCCATTATTTCCCACCCGGATGCCGGTAAAACGACCATCACCGAGAAGGTGCTGTTATTCGGACAGGCTATCCAGACTGCCGGTACTGTTAAAGGCCGCGGCTCCAGCCAGCATGCGAAATCAGACTGGATGGAGATGGAAAAGCAGCGTGGTATCTCGATCACCACCTCCGTGATGCAGTTCCCGTATCACGACTGCCTGGTGAACCTGCTGGATACCCCGGGGCACGAAGACTTCTCGGAAGATACCTACCGCACGCTGACGGCCGTTGACTGCTGTCTGATGGTTATCGATGCCGCAAAAGGGGTTGAAGATCGTACCCGTAAGCTGATGGAAGTCACCCGTCTGCGCGATACGCCGATCCTCACCTTTATGAACAAACTTGACCGTGACATCCGCGATCCGATGGAGCTGATGGATGAAGTGGAAAACGAGCTGAAGATCGCCTGTGCGCCGATCACCTGGCCAATCGGCTGCGGTAAGTTATTCAAGGGCGTTTATCACCTCTATAAAGACGAGACCTATCTGTATCAAACCGGTCAGGGTCACACGATTCAGGAAGTGCGCATTGTTAAAGGTCTGGATAACCCGGATCTGGATACCGCGGTAGGTGAAGAGCTGGCCGCGCAGCTGCGTGATGAGCTGGAGCTGGTTAAAGGGGCGTCTCACGAGTTCGATAAAGAGCTGTTCCTGAGCGGCGAAATCACCCCGGTATTCTTCGGTACTGCGTTGGGTAACTTTGGCGTCGACCATATGCTCGACGGTCTGGTGGAGTGGGCGCCGCGGCCAATGCCGCGTAAAACCGACACCCGTGAAGTGGAAGCCAGCGAAGAGAAATTTAGCGGCTTTGTCTTCAAGATTCAGGCCAATATGGACCCGAAACACCGTGACCGCGTGGCCTTTATGCGCGTCGTCTCCGGTAAATATGAGAAAGGGATGAAGCTGCGCCAGGTGCGGATCGGTAAAGACGTGGTGATCTCTGACGCGCTGACCTTTATGGCCGGTGACCGTTCGCACGTTGAAGAAGCCTACCCGGGTGACATTATTGGTCTGCACAACCACGGCACGATCCAGATCGGCGATACCTTCACGCAGGGCGAGATGATGAAGTTCACCGGTATTCCGAACTTCGCGCCGGAGCTGTTCCGTCGTATTCGCCTGAAAGATCCGCTGAAGCAGAAACAGTTGCTGAAAGGCCTGGTACAGCTGTCCGAAGAGGGCGCCGTTCAGGTGTTCCGTCCGATTGCCAACAACGATCTGATCGTGGGTGCGGTAGGGGTGCTGCAGTTTGATGTGGTGGTGGCGCGTCTGAAGAGCGAATACAACGTTGAAGCGATTTACGAATCGGTGAACGTGGCGACCGCACGCTGGGTGGAGTGTTCCGACGTGAAGAAATTCGAAGAGTTTAAGCGTAAGAACGAAATTCAGCTGGCGCTGGATGGCGGCGATAATCTGACCTATATCGCCCCGACCATGGTAAACCTGAACCTGACCCAGGAACGTTATCCTGACGTTCAGTTCCGTAAAACACGCGAACACTAATCAATCCTGCCTCAGAGCACGGCGGCCTGCCGTGCTCTTCGTTATTCCTGCACTTCTCTTTCCGTTGCGGAATGTTCTTAAATGCCTGTGTTTTACGGCGAATTGCGCGTTTTTTGCCCGATTCCGAAAGCGGCATCCTGAGAGTGATCTATATTTAACTCACTGTTTAGCGCTGAATGCGGATATTAAAACTACAAAATGTGGGTTTTACGGTTATCCGTATTGTTTCTATCTCATTTAGCGCGACTTAACTGAAGTGTAAGGATGGCTATCGCTCGAATAACGAGCACACCACAGGAGTAATGTGATGACGATGACAGGACTGAAAATTTCTAAAACTCTGCTGGCCGTTGTACTGGGTAGTGTTCTGGCAAGCGGTTCCGCACTGGCGGAGAGCAGCACCATGGATAACGCTCAGTCGGCTGCCAACAGTGCCGGTGAAAAAATCGATAGCTCTATGAATAAAGTCGGTAATTTCATGGATGACAGCGCCATCACCGCCAAAGTGAAAGCGGCGCTGGTGGACGATGAAAGTATCAAAAGCACCGATATTTCGGTAAAAACCGATAAAAAGGTGGTTACCCTTAGCGGGTTTGTGGTGAGCCAGGCACAGGCCGAACAGGCGGTGAAAGTGGCGAAAGGCGTTGAGGGTGTCACCTCCGTCAGCGACAAACTGCACGTGCGTGACAGTAAGACCACCTCCGTGAAGGGCTATGCAGGCGATACTGCAACCACCAGCGAAATCAAAGCTAAACTATTAGCAGATGATGTCGTGCCATCCCGGAAAGTGAAAGTGGAGACCACTGACGGTGTCGTTCAGTTGTCCGGTACGGTGGATTCTCAGGCGCAAATCGAGCGCGCCGAAGCCATTGCAAAAGCTGTTGATGGCGTCAAAAGCGTTAAAAACGATCTGAAAGTGAAGTAACACCCCACCTTCGTTCTTCTGGCGGCGGTCAGGGGAACGAAATAAAAATTATACCTGGAACAAGTGCAGTTGAGCGCTCGCGAGATGCGATCGACATTAACTATGGTAAAGGAGAGTCTTATGTTTCGTTGGGGCATTATATTTCTGGTGATCGCGTTAATTGCCGCCGCGCTGGGCTTCGGTGGTCTGGCAGGTACTGCGGCAGGGGCTGCGAAGATTGTCTTCGTCGTCGGTATTATCCTGTTTCTGGTCAGCCTGTTTACCGGACGACGTCGTCCATAGCTAAGCACCTTTTGCCAGTCACCTCAGAGCCAGTCCATCGGACTGGCTTTTCTGGTTTGAGTCCTGCAGTGGGTATGCGTTACTGTGTGGAAACAGAACAAACAGAACAGGAAAGCAGAGGTGGGACAACGAATTCCCGTTACGCTTGGTAATATCGCGCCGCTGGCGCTTAAACCTTTTCGCCCGGGCAGGCTGGCGCTGGTGTGCGAGGGGGGCGGACAGCGCGGCATTTTTACGGCCGGTGTGCTGGATGAATTCATGCGGGCGCAATTCAATCCGTTCGATCTGTTTCTTGGCACCTCGGCAGGGGCGCAAAACCTCTCCGCCTATGTCTGCAACCAGCGCGGCTACGCCCGCAGGGTCATTATGCGCTACACCACGTCGCGCGAGTTTTTTAACCCGGTGCGCTTTGTTCGCGGCGGTAATCTGATCGACCTTGACTGGCTACTGGATTCCACCTCACACCAGATGCCGCTGGCGATGGATGCCGCGTCGCGCCTGTTCGATTCGGGCAAAGAGTTCTGGATGTGCGCCAGCCGTGGTGATGATTACAGCGCAGGCTACTTTTCCCCGCACAAAGAGAACTGGCTCGATATCATTCGCGCCTCCAGTGCGATTCCGGGTTTTTACCGCACCGGGGCGCTGCTCGGGGGCATAAACTATCTCGATGGCGGCATCAGCGATCCCGTCCCGGTGCAGGAAGCGGCGCGTCGCGGGGCGAAAACCATCGTGGTGATCCGCACCGTGCCTTCGCAAATGTACTACACCCCGCAGTGGTTTAAGCGTATGGAACGCTGGCTTGGCGACAGCAGCCTGCAGCCGCTGGTGGATATCGCCAGACTGCATGAAACCAGCTATGGCGAGATGCAACGCTTTATTGAAAAGCCCCCCGGTCGGCTGCGTATTTTTGAAATCTACCCGCCAAAACCCCTTGTCAGCATGGCGCTGGGCAGCCGCCTGCCGGCGCTGCGTGATGACTATAAGACCGGACGACTGTGCGGGCGCTATTTCCTGGCGACGGTGGGGAAAATGCTGGCGGAACACCCGCCGGTGCGGCGCCACAAGCGGATCATCACCCCGCCTGCGAGTGTGGCGAATGACGCGCTGACTCTGCCGCTGGTTGATGTTCCGCAGGCCAATGATGCGCCACTGGATAACGAGGATCTGGCGTGAGCTATTGCTTTGTCGACACCCATTGTCACTTTGATTTTCCGCCGTTTACAGGTGATGAAGCGCAGAGCATTCAACGCGCTGCCGAGGCGGGTGTGCGGGCGATCATTGTCCCCGCTGTTGAAGCGGCATATTTTGAACGGGTGCTGATGCTCGCCCGGGGTCATGACGCGCTGTATGCCGCGCTGGGGCTGCACCCGATCGTTATCGAGCGCCACGTTGATGAGCATCTCGACAAGCTGGAGGGCCTGCTGCAAAGCCGGGAGGCGACGCTGGTGGCCGTGGGGGAGATCGGGCTCGATCTCTATCGCGACGATCCGCATTTTGAGCGTCAGCAAACGATCCTTGATGCCCAGCTCAGGCTGGCAAAACGCCACGATCTGCCGGTCATTCTTCACTCCAGACGCACGCACGACAAGCTGGCGATGCATCTCAAACGTATCGACTTGCCGCGTAAAGGCGTGATACACGGCTTTTCAGGCAGCCTGCAGCAGGCACAACGTTTTATCGCGCTGGGCTACAAAATTGGCGTTGGCGGAACCATTACTTATCCGCGCGCCAGCAAAACCCGTGAAGTGATGGCGCAGCTGCCGCTTGCCTCTCTGCTGCTGGAAACGGATGCGCCCGATATGCCGCTAAACGGTTTTCAGGGGCAGCCGAACCGTCCGGAAATGGCCGCCCGCGTCTTTGCCACCCTGTGCGAGCTGCGCCCTGAACCGCAGGATATTATTGCCGGAGCGTTACTGGCCAATACCCGCGCGCTGTTCGGCATCCCACTATAGATAGAGCGCCGGGCGGATCACGGTGATCCGCTGCGCTTCCAGCGCCTGCGCCAGCGGTTCAATGTCCTCTGGCGTGGCGCTGCGCCATGATGCGGCCTCGCCGTAAACGCCATGGGTGTGAAAGGCGTTGATCCTCACCGGCACCTGTCCGAGCGAGCGGATAAACGCCGTCAGAGGCTGGATCTCCTGCAGATAATCGCACTGCTCCGGGATCACCAGCAGCCGCAGCTCGGTCAGACGCTGGTGCTGCGCCAGCCAGCGAATGCTGTGTTTGATCTGCGGGTTTTCGCGTCCGGTCAGAAAACGGTGATGTTCGTTTCCCCAGGCTTTGAGATCCAGCATGGCGCCGTCGACGAGCGGCAGGAGCTTTTGCCATCCGGTTTCGCTCAGTAAGCCATTGCTGTCCACCAGGCAGGTCAACCTCTGCAGCGCCGGGTCGGCTTTGATCGCGCTGAAAAGGGCCAGCAGAAACGGAAGCTGAGTGGTCGCCTCGCCGCCGCTCACCGTGATCCCCTCAATAAAGGGGGCCGCTTTGCGGATCTGAGCGAGGATCTCCTCCACGCTGAAGCGATGGGCCATCGGCGTCGCCTGCTGTTCACAGCGCTGCAGGCAGGTATCACACTGGCGGCAGTTGCTCTCCTGCCACCAGACGCGACCAGACTGAATATTCAGCGCGTCGTGGGGACAAAAAGGCACGCACTCGCCGCAGTCGTTACAGCGGCCAATTGTCCACGGGTTGTGACAGGTTTTACAGCGCAGGTTACACCCCTGCAGGAACAGCGCCAGGCGACTGCCCGGCCCGTCCACGCAGGAGAACGGAATGATCTGACTAACTAAAGCGCATCTGCTGTTCATGGCTTATCACGCGCGGCTGACGTTCCAGAATACGGGTGTTGCGTGCGGCCTCTTCCCCGAGCCAGGTGGTGTTGGTGCGCGATCCGGCTGCGCGATACTTCTCCAGGTCGGATAAGCGCACCATATAGCCGGTGACACGCACCAGATCGTTACCGGCTACATTGACGGTGAATTCACGCATCCCGGCCTGAAACGCCCCGAGACAAAGCTGCATGACCGCCTGCGGATTACGCTTCACCGTCTGGTCCAGCGTCAGGATATCGCTGATCCCGGCGGTGTAGTACGGGTGGTGTGGGGCGACGGCTAACAGGTGGCTGACAGGATCGGGCTCCTCGCCGTAAGGCAGGCGCGTGCCCGGCGTTGTGCCGCTATCGCTGCTGATCCCTGACTGGGCGTGCAGCATCGCACGTTTTTTCCAGCCGTGTCTGACCGGGGTATTCTCCACAAACGCGGCAAGCCAGGCGCTGATGCGATAGCCCAGCGCGTTAGGCTGTTCATCCTTGCCGTAGCGCCCCTGTATGCCTGCTTTCTCGCACAGGATTGTCACCGCTTCCGCCAGGCCGTAAATGCCAAACATCGGCACAAAACGCCCGGCATCAATCAGACCCTCCTTCACCAGGAAGCTATTCTCAAAGAAGCCCGATTGTTGGTACAGAAAATCGCAGCGTGCATCGATGATGGCGATTTGCTGCTGACAGTAGTGCGGCAGGGTGCGGGTGAAGAAATCCTCAGGGGAGTGGCTGTGCCCGGCAATCGCCTTCAGGTTCAGGCGTACCAGCGTGCTGCCACCTCCACCGGCAGGCAGAGAGTTGTAACAGCTCACCACGCCATAACCACCTTTTGTGAAAATTTTATCATTCACCAGACCATTAGAAACATGGGGTTTACTGCAGTCACAGATATTTTTTGCCACCGTCAGCAGCAGCGATTCTGGCGTGATTTCAGGATCGTATATAAAGGTCAGATTAGGCGAAACCTGCTTCAGTTCGGCATCTGCACGCAGGATCGCGCGCGCAATGGGGCTATCTTCCGGGCCAATGTTCGCATGTACAAAGGCATCCGGCAGCGTTCTGTCGAGATAACGCCAGAAACGTTTTATTCGGCTATCGATCTCTTCTTGTGTTAGAATTCTAACATATGGTTGCAGCAGCGCGTCGAGACGGCCGAGATAGACCGGCATCGATGTGACGGACGGCACATGGTGGTAAAGAATCGTGAGTAAAGCGAGCGCGTCATCAAGATCTTTCGCCCCTTCAAGCTCCAGCCATTCGGAGCCGTTCGCCAGAAATTTTGCATAGTCCGGCAGAACGTAGCGCGGTTTAAAAGGCGCATGGCCTTCAAACATGTCGCAGATAAAACCGCCGTCCAGCGCGGCGCGCGCCTCGTCTGACAGGGCCGGATAGGGGAGATTGTTCTCCGCTTCCAGCGCCAGAAAGTGTCGCTTTTGCTCAGGGGTGAGCACCGGGCTTGTCACAATCTGCTGGCAACGTTGTTGCAGGGCATCAGTGCTGGAGTAGGGCATATTCGCGTCCTTGATTGTTCTGCGGAGGATGGGCGAATTGTAGAAAGAACGCCCGCCAGCGCTTTTGATCCCAAAGGGGTAATCGCGGTTTTAGTCAGCCGTTACGGCACTAAAGTTTGAATAAGATCTCATTACAGTAATGCAAATTTGCACGCAGTTTTCATTAACTGTGATGGATGTCGAAGTGTGAGTGCGGGTGAATGTTAGAATACTCACAGACCCGCAAGGTAAAATTGATACGGCGAAGCCGTTGGAGAATGTTATGACCGATTTAACTGCAAGCAGCCTGCGCGCGTTAAAACTGATGGACCTGACCACCCTGAATGATGACGACACGAATGAAAAAGTGATCGCCCTGTGCCATCAGGCAAAAACGCCGGTAGGTAACACCGCAGCTATCTGTATCTATCCACGTTTTATCCCGATTGCGCGTAAAACCTTAAAAGAGCAGGGCACGCCAGACGTGCGCATTGCCACGGTGACCAACTTCCCGCATGGCAATGACGACATTGATATCGCGCTGGCGGAAACCCGTGCGGCAATTGCATATGGCGCAGATGAAGTGGACGTCGTATTCCCGTACCGCGCGCTGATCGCCGGCAATGAGCAGGTCGGTTTCGATCTGGTAAAAGCCTGTAAAGACGCCTGTGCGGCGGCAAATGTGCTGCTGAAAGTGATTATTGAAACCGGCGAGCTGAAAGAAGAGGCGCTTATCCGTAAAGCGTCTGAAATCTCCATCAAAGCGGGCGCTGACTTTATTAAAACCTCCACCGGTAAAGTGCCGGTTAACGCAACGCCTGAAAGCGCACGCATCATGATGGAGGTCATTCGCGATATGGGCGTCTCCAAAACCGTTGGCTTTAAACCTGCGGGCGGCGTGCGTACCGCTGAAGACGCGCAGCAGTTCCTGGCGATTGCCGACGAGCTGTTCGGCGCCGACTGGGCTGACGCTCGTCATTACCGTTTCGGCGCCTCCAGCTTGCTGGCAAGCCTGCTGAAAGCGTTAGGCCACGGCGATGGCAAGAGCGCAAGCAGCTACTAAGCGCTGAGTGGCCGGGTGCCGTTTCGCGCAGCCGGCCTACTGGATTACTGTGTGGGCAGACGTCCTGATGCCCACCCTAATTTACCCGATTTCTCAGGGGGTTACCGTGTTTCTCGCACAAGAAATTATCCGTAAAAAACGTGATGGTCACGCATTAAGAGATGAAGAGATCCGCTTCTTTATCAATGGCATTCGGGATAACACCATCTCTGAAGGGCAGATTGCAGCTCTGGCGATGACCATTTTCTTCCACGATATGTCGATGCCTGAGCGTGTATCGCTGACCATGGCGATGCGAGATTCAGGAACCGTTCTGGACTGGAAAAGCCTTAACCTTAATGGCCCGATTGTCGACAAACACTCTACCGGCGGCGTGGGCGACGTGACCTCTCTGATGCTTGGCCCGATGGTGGCGGCCTGCGGGGGTTACGTTCCGATGATCTCCGGGCGCGGTCTGGGCCATACGGGCGGAACGCTCGACAAACTGGAAGCGATTCCGGGATTTGATATTTTCCCGGACGATCAACGCTTCCGCGACATTATTAGCGATGTGGGTGTGGCCATTATCGGCCAGACCAGCTCTCTTGCACCGGCAGACAAGCGTTTTTATGCAACGCGCGATATCACCGCAACCGTGGACTCTATCCCACTGATCACCGCCTCAATTCTGGCGAAAAAACTGGCCGAGGGGCTGGATGCGCTGGTGATGGACGTGAAGGTTGGCAGCGGCGCGTTTATGCCGACCTTTGAACTCTCTGCGGCGCTGGCCGAAGCGATCGTGGGCGTCTCCAACGGGGCTGGCGTTCGCACAACCGCGCTCCTCACGGATATGAATCAGGTGCTGGCCTCGAGTGCCGGTAACGCGGTAGAAGTCCGTGAAGCAGTACAATTCCTGACCGGTGAATACCGTAACCCACGCCTGTTTGACGTCACAATGGCGCTGTGCGTGGAAATGCTGATCTCCGGCCAGCTTGCCAAAGACGATGCTGAAGCCCGCGCGAAGCTGCAGGCGGTACTGGATAACGGCAAAGCGGCGGAGATCTTCGGCCGTATGGTCGCCGCCCAGAAAGGCCCGACCGATTTCGTGGAAAATTATGCGAAATATCTGCCGACCGCGACGCTCAGCAAAGCGGTGTATGCCGATAGCGAAGGTTTTGTCTCTGAGATGGACACCCGTGCGCTTGGCATGGCGGTCGTGTCGATGGGCGGCGGTCGTCGCCAGGCGTCAGATACCATTGATTACAGCGTCGGCTTCACCGATATGGCGCGCCTGGGCGATAGCGTAGACGGACAGCGTCCGCTGGCCATCGTCCACGCGAAAGACGAAGCCAGCTGGCAGGATGCGGCGAAAGCGGTGAAAGCGGCCATTACGCTTGACGATAAAGCACCGGAAAGCACACCGGTGGTCTATCGCCGTATCACCGAATAAATGTATACTGATCTGATCGCTATTTTTTAGGGCACTACGTACGGAGAACAATTATGAAACGTGCATTTATTATGGTGCTGGACTCTTTCGGCATCGGCGCAACAGAAGATGCGGATCGTTTTGGTGACGTGGGTTCCGATACCATGGGCCACATCGCAGAAGCGTGCGCTAAAGGTGAAGCGGACAATGGCCGGAAAGGCCCGCTCAACCTGCCAAACCTGACCCGTCTGGGCCTGGTAAAAGCGCATGAAGGTTCTACCGGTAAAGTTGCTGCCGGTATGGATGCGAACGCAGAGGTTATCGGGGCGTATGCCTGGGCGCACGAGCTCTCTTCCGGTAAAGACACGCCATCCGGCCACTGGGAAATCGCCGGTGTTCCGGTTCTGTTTGACTGGGGCTACTTCTCCGATCACGAGAACAGCTTCCCGCAGGCGTTGCTGGATAAGCTGGTTAAGCGTGCAAATCTGCCGGGGTATCTCGGTAACTGTCACTCATCCGGTACGGTGATCCTCAATCAGCTCGGTGAAGAGCATATGAAAACCGGCAAGCCGATTTTCTACACCTCCGCGGACTCCGTATTCCAGATTGCCTGTCATGAAGAGACATATGGCCTCGATAAGCTTTATGAGCTGTGCGAAATCGCCCGTGAAGAGCTGACGGAAGGCGGCTACAACATTGGTCGTGTTATCGCGCGTCCGTTTATCGGCGATAAAGCAGGCCACTTCCAGCGTACCGGCAACCGTCATGACCTCGCGGTTGAGCCACCGGCGCCGACGGTGCTGCAGAAGCTGGTTGATGAGAAAGACGGGCAGGTGGTCTCCGTGGGTAAAATCGCGGATATCTACGCCAACTGCGGCATCACCAAAAAGGTGAAAGCCACCGGTCTGGATGCGCTGTTTGATGCCACGCTTCAGGAGATGAAAACGGCGGGCGACAAGACCATCGTCTTTACCAATTTCGTCGACTTCGACTCCTCCTGGGGACATCGTCGTGACGTCGCGGGATACGCAGCCGGCCTTGAGCTGTTTGACCGTCGTCTGCCGGAACTGATGGCGCAGGTGGGGGAAGATGACATTCTTATCCTGACCGCAGACCACGGCTGCGACCCAACCTGGACCGGCACCGACCATACCCGTGAACACATTCCGGTGCTGGTGTACGGCCCGAAAGTGAAAGCCGGATCGCTGGGACACCGTGAAAGCTTCGCGGATATTGGCCAGACGATTGCAAAATACTTTGGTACGTCCGATATGGAATATGGCAAAGCCATGTTCTGATGTGATTGCCCGTCAGCATGGCGCTGAGCGGGCCTCCGGTTTTGTCGGTCGGGCAAGGCGCCGCCGTTGCCCGCTGAAAACAATATACGAATAAGGGAACTGAAGATGGCAACTCCACACATTAATGCTGAAATGGGCGATTTCGCTGACGTTGTACTGATGCCGGGCGACCCGCTGCGTGCAAAGCACATCGCGGAAAACTTCCTTGAAGACGTGCGTGAAGTGAACAACGTTCGCGGCATGCTGGGCTTCACCGGTACCTACAAAGGCCGCAAAATTTCCGTTATGGGCCACGGTATGGGGATCCCGTCCTGCTCTATCTACACCAAAGAGCTGATCACCGATTTCGGCGTCAAGAAAATCGTTCGCGTAGGCTCCTGCGGTGCCGTACGCATGGACGTTAAGCTGCGCGACGTGGTGATCGGTATGGGGGCCTGCACCGACTCCAAAGTAAACCGTATGCGCTTCAAAGATCATGACTTCGCGGCAATTGCCGACTTTGGCATGGTGCGCAACGCGGTTGACGCGGCGAAAGCGCTGGGCGTTGACGCTCGCGTGGGCAACATCTTCTCTGCTGACCTGTTCTATGCGCCAGACGGCGGCGAGATGTTCGACGTGATGGAAAAATACGGCATTCTGGGCGTGGAAATGGAAGCGGCAGGTATTTACGGCGTGGCGGCTGAGTTTGGTGCGAAAGCGCTGACCATTTGCACCGTGTCTGA
>JAFACP010000288.1 GCA_023425455.1 Pseudomonadota bacterium
CTATTATGCAGGTTCGTCAGGGGCTGGCAAAAGGCTTAGGCCACGCGGTGATGTGTGCGCATCCGGTTGTTGGCGACGAGCCTGTCGCGGTTATTCTGCCAGACGTTATTCTGGATGAATTTGAATCAGATCTGTCGCAGGATAACCTGGCAGAAATGATTAAACGCTTCGATGAAACCGGTAGCAGTCAGATTATGGTTGAGCCGGTTGACGATGTGACTGCGTATGGCGTGGTTGACTGCAAAGGGGTAAACCTTGAGCCGGGTGAAAGCGTTCCTATGGTTGGCGTGGTGGAAAAACCGAAAGCTGACGTCGCGCCTTCCAATCTGGCGGTGGTCGGCCGTTATGTTCTGAGTGCGGAAATTTGGCCGCTGCTGGCGAAGACCCCTCCGGGAGCAGGCGATGAGATCCAGCTGACGGACGCTATCGATATGCTGATCGAGAAAGAAACCGTCGAGGCTTACCATATGAAAGGTAAAAGCCATGACTGCGGTAATAAGCTCGGTTATATGCAGGCGTTTGTTGAATATGGTATTCGCCACAATAGCCTGGGTGAAGAATTCAAGGGCTGGCTTAAAGAGAGCCTGGGTATTAAAAATTAATCCGTTTACCCGCTGAACAAGACCGGTGAGAGGCAATGCTCACCGGTTTTTTTATGCCCATAACGGCGCTGATGTCTGTCTGCCCGACGCATACGATGGCGGATTGCAAATATGGCTGACGGTAAGAAGGCGGGGTGGGGAAATTGCGGGCATAAAAAATCCCGCCAGCGGCGGGATTTTCATAAAGCTTGCGGATTAATCCTTGATCAGGAAATCGTCCAGCTGTTTACCTTGCTCATCCATCGCTTTCTTGATAACAGCAGGCGTACGGCCCTGGCCGGTCCAGGTTTTAGTTTCGCCGTTTTCATCAACATAGCTATATTTAGCCGGGCGTGCAGCGCGTTTTGCTTTGGTGCCCGTTTTTGCTGCAGCCATGCTGTTCAGTAATTCGTTTGGATCGATACCATCAGCAATCAGCATTTCACGGTATTGCTGCAGTTTACGCGTACGTTCTTCGATTTCTGCAGCAGCTGCGCTCTCTTCTTCGCGACGTTCATTAACGACAACTTCTAATTTTTCCAGCATTTCTTCAAGCGTTTCAAGGGTGCATTCTCTTGCTTGCGCACGAAGAGTACGGATGTTGTTCAGAATTTTAAGTGCTTCGCTCATTGTAGTAATCTCAAACTTATAATGGGGGGTGGTTTGTTGTCCTAATAATAGAGCGATAAATTGCGTTGTGCAATAGGTGGGAATGTAAGGAATTCAAAAAATACTAAATAAGCGTCACTATTATTAATTACGCTAACTTAAATTTCACCCTTCATCCGGGCGTGCTGATATCAGAACAAACGCATAAACCTGTCGATTGTCTGTTTAGTTTTGTGACAATTCCCCCAGGAATTATAGTTGCAGCGGATAAATATCAGCCTTTTGTATTACTTCCGAAAAGGTGAGATAACGCAAAAACAGTTAATAAATAGTGAATTTTAATGAACTTTGATTCCAGTATAAAAAGAGGTGTTATAGGGTGCCGACGGATAAGCGCCAGAGGCGAGCATGATGTGTTTACTTTCTGTTTTAACGCGCTATTTTCTGATTTGATTGCTATTTTTCTTAACCTGACACCGCAGAGTCTGTGCGGCATGTCACTGATGGCGAGACAAAATATGGTACAATGATTCATCGAGACTATTACACATTGATTAGGTTTCTACGGCTAATGGCACAACTTTATTTCTACTATTCGGCAATGAATGCAGGGAAATCCACGGCGTTACTTCAATCCTCATACAATTATCAGGAGCGGGGGATGCGAACCCTTGTTTATACCGCCGAGATTGATGACCGCTTTGGTGCAGGAAAGGTGAGTTCAAGAATAGGCCTCTCTTCGCCGGCAAAGCTGTATAACCCGCAGACCGATCTACTGGCAGATATTCGCGCAGAAGCCGCTGGACAGCCCATACATTGTGTTCTGGTTGATGAAAGCCAGTTTTTGACCCGTCAGCAGGTACACGCGCTTTCCGAAGTGGTCGATGAGCTTGATATTCCGGTGCTGTGCTACGGTTTACGTACGGATTTTCGCGGGGAACTCTTTCCCGGTAGCCAGTATTTACTTGCCTGGTCAGATAAGCTTGTTGAGCTGAAGACTATCTGCTTTTGCGGCCGGAAAGCCAGTATGGTTTTGCGTCTTGACCAGTCTGGCAAGCCCTACGCTGATGGCGAGCAGGTGGTCATAGGGGGCAATGAGCGCTATGTATCGGTCTGCCGTAAACACTATAAAGAGGCGCTGGCGATAGGGTCTTTGACCGCGATTCAGAACGGTGATCAGAAATAACACGACCGCGATTTTTGGTTTCCGGACATAAAAAAACCCGCCATCGGCGGGTTTTTTAATTTGACTGGCAATTAAGCGCTTTTCTTCGCTTTTTTGTCAGCGTTTGCAGTTGGTGCTTCCGCTTTGGCGGCAACAACATCACCTTCTTTGAACTCACGTCCGTAGTAGGTATCCAGCAGGATCTGTTTCAGCTCGGAGATCAGCGGGTAGCGCGGGTTAGCACCAGTACACTGGTCATCGAATGCATCTTCAGACAGTTTGTCTACGTGAGCGAGGAAGTCAGCTTCCTGAACGCCCGCTTCGCGGATTGATTTAGGAATGCCCAGCTCAGCTTTCAGGCTTTCCAGCCATGCCAGCAGTTTCTCAATCTTGGCAGCAGTACGGTCACCGGCAGCGCTCAGACCCAGGTGGTCAGCGATTTCAGCGTAGCGACGACGGGCTTGCGGACGGTCGTACTGGCTGAAAGCAGTCTGTTTGGTTGGGTTGTCGTTAGCGTTGTAACGGATAACGTTGCTGATCAACAGGGCGTTCGCCAGACCGTGAGGAATGTGGAACTGTGAACCCAGTTTGTGCGCCATTGAGTGACAAACACCGAGGAAGGCGTTCGCAAACGCGATACCGGCGATGGTTGCTGCACTGTGTACACGCTCACGGGCAACCGGGTTTTTGGACCCTTCGTTATAAGACGCTGGCAGGTTCTCTTTCAGCAGTTTGAGTGCCTGCAGAGCCTGGCCGTCAGAGAACTCAGATGCCAGTACAGAAACGTAAGCTTCCAGCGCGTGTGTTACCGCATCAAGGCCACCGAACGCACACAGTGATTTCGGCATGTCCATTACCAGGTTGGCATCAACGATAGCCATATCCGGGGTCAGGGCATAGTCAGCCAGTGGGTATTTCTGGCCAGTTGCGTCATCGGTTACAACCGCAAATGGCGTCACTTCTGAACCGGTACCGGAGGTGGTGGTCACCGCGATCATTTTCGCTTTTACACCCATTTTCGGGAACTTGTAGATACGCTTACGGATGTCCATAAAGCGCAGCGCCAGCTCTTCGAAGTGGGTTTCAGGGTGTTCGTACATGACCCACATGATTTTGGCAGCATCCATTGGGGAACCACCGCCCAGAGCGATAATCACATCTGGTTTGAAGGAGTTAGCCAGTTCAGCACCTTTGCGAACCACGCTCAGCGTTGGGTCAGCTTCAACTTCGAAGAAGACTTCCGTTTCGACGCCAGATGCTTTCAGAACAGAGGTGATCTGGTCTGCATAGCCGTTGTTAAACAGGAAGCGGTCAGTCACGATGAGCGCACGTTTGTGGCCATCAGTAAT
>JAFACP010000470.1 GCA_023425455.1 Pseudomonadota bacterium
CGGCAATGTAGATCGGTCCGTCATAGGCCTGGACGCGCCCCTGGTTGCTTTTGCCGTCAGGCAGCGTTTGCTTCGTGAACACCACGCTCCAGCTGTCCGGCGGGGTCGGGAAGGTATGGGTGTTATACATCAGCAGGTTGGGTCCCCACTGATACGGCGTGCCGTACACCTTGCCGTCGACATTAAACCACTCGCCGTTGACCAGTCGCGAGTCGAGGGTTTTCCAGTTCGGGATAAGTTCGGGGTTAATCGGCTGGACGCGCTTGCCCATAATCAGACGCAGGGAGGCATCTCCGGAGGCGGTGACCAGGTCGTACCCCCCTTTTGCCATCAGGCTGACCATCTCATCTGAGGTCGCGGCGGTCTTCACGTTCACCATGCAGCCCGTCTCTTTTTCAAACTGCGTCACCCAGTCATAGTCTTTATCGGTCTGACCGCGTTCGATATAGCCCGGCCAGGCAATAATATCCAGTCGACCTTCCCCGTTGCCAATGGCCTTTGGTGGTTCGGCGGCTTGCGCTGTCATGATAGTCATGCCGAGCGCGCACAGGCTGCTGCGGGCAAATTTTTTGCTCATTAGATTTACTCCTGTCGCAATGAAATTTAGCGGCAGCCGTGCCGTAAAAATATCTCCCTGATTAAACGTAGACCGCGCAAATGCGCCGCACCTGACCAGGCAGGGAATTTTCATCAGGTTGTGACAGAGGGCGCATTCCCCGTTAACTGGATTATAGACAAGGAGTTAGCAATGAGAGGCGCTATGCAGATTTCCTATGATATAGCGTCAGGTAATATTCATCGCGCCAGTTAAAGAATAAGCAATGATTATTTAAGGCGAGGCTTAACGGGCGCGAAAAATAGCCGCTACACCGAGTTACAGCATTTCGCCTGTTAATTTCGCCAGCTGGATAACGGCCTGCTCTTCCCGTTCTCCCCACGCCCAGGAGGTATTAAAACGAAAGAATGGCGTCCAGGCATCCGAGGTTGAGAACATTTTCCCCGGCGCAATGCTGATGTGGTAGCGCAGCGCCTGTTCACTCAGCACCCCGGCATCACAACCGGCAGGCAGCTCCAGCCAGAGAAAATAGCCGCTGTCGTTGTGATGAATTTTGACGCCTGCGGGCATATGGCGGAGCAAAGCCTGCCAGGCCTGCTGTTTACGTTCGGCGAGCGTGCGCCGCAGACGACGCAGATGCGCGTCATAGCGTTTGGTCGCCAGATAGTCGACCAGCGCCAGCTGCATCGGTGAACTGGTGGATAAGGTACTCATCAGCTGCAGCTGCTGGATACGACGCGCGTGTTTACCTGCCGCCACCCAGCCGATACGAAAGCCCGCCACCAGACATTTGGAGAAGGAGGAACAGTGCAGCGTCATGTCCTGCCGATCCCAGGCTTTGGCCGGCAGCGGCTTTTCGCGGCCAAAGTAGAGCTCGCTGTAGACATCGTCTTCAATCAGCGTGACGTTATGCCGGGCGAGCAGCGCCACAAGCCGCGATTTTTTCTCCGCGCTGAGGGTAAAGCCAAGCGGGTTCTGGCTGTTGGTCATCAGCCAGCAGGCTTTTACCGGGTAGTCGCTTAGCGCCTGTTCCAGCGCGTTGAGATCGATACCTTCGCGCACGTCGGTGGCGACAGACAGCGCCTTCAGCTTCAGGCGCTCAAGCGCCTGCAACGCCCCGTAGAAGCAGGGATTCTCCACAATCACCCAGTCACCCGGCTCGGTCACCGCCTGCAGGCTCAGATTGAGCGCCTCAAGCGCCCCGGCGGTGATCACAATCTCTTCCGGCGAAATATTCATCCCCTGCTGCGCGTAGCGACGGGCGATGGCGTGGCGTAAATCGACATTCCCCGGCGGCAGGTTCTCTATCACGCTCATCGCCGTGGCGGTTTTGCTGACATTCGCCAGCGAGCGGTTGAGCTGCTGCAGCGGGAAGAGACGGGGGTCGGGAAAGGCGGAAGCAAAAGGCACCACCGACGGATCGCGGCTGGCCTGCAGTACATCGAAGATATAGGTATTGATATCCACCGCTTCATCACGCATCACCTGCGCTGGCGGCAGCGGCTGTTGTGCGGTCGGGCGCGAGGCAACGTAATAGCCCGACTGCGGTCTGGCGATAATGCGTCCCTGGCTTTCCAGCAGCTGATAAGCGTGGCCAACGGTCATAAAACTCATGCCGCTGCTTGCCACCTGCTCGCGCAGTGATGGCAACTTATCGCCAGGCAGCCATACGCCAAGCTCAATTTGCGAGATGATCTGCTGCGCCAGGCGCTGGTATTTTTTCATCAGTTTCTCCTTGCTGACCGCCAGTGTATATCAGAAGAAGAAAAAGAGAATGTATTAACAACTGTTATGGCTGATGCCAGCAATCAGCGCTGGCTGGTGAGCATACTCTGGTCGCGGAAAACCACCGGGGCGGCATTAAGCTGCGCGACCATCGGCGATTTGCAAAAGATGCATTTCGCGCCATAGGGGTTTTTCTCAGACACATCAAAGGCTGAGGTACGGTACTGCGAGCCATGGCAGCATGGGCAGCGGAAATGGATATATGACGTCATAACATTCTCCTGTAGAGGTAAAACGCGCATTAACTTTGGGCCATTCAGGAAAGAAGTGGTCTGAAACAAAATGAACCGGAGTGTAGAAAGAGACCCAGGAGAGGCTGCGGAGAGGCACAACGTGATGAGAACGGCTTTATAAAACTACATCAGATAATGTTTTGGATTCAAACCCAGCTAATCATTAACGCATGCCGCTGGTGATAAAGCAAGCAGTTTTATTCACAAAACAAATAAAAAATCATTTCTTATTCTCCCTGGTATATATATCAGAGCGTAAAAACATCCATTTTTTAGCAACTGTTATCATTTAATTTCACGTATCTGCTTCTGATACTGCGCCCGCCGCCCTATTACCATACCGGCACACCGTTTGACATTGAGGCTGTGCAATGCGTTTCACCTTGCGAGGATATACCTTAAACGCTTTCAATAAAAATCAATTAAAACAACATGATAATGTAATAATAACAGTGAACACATGCATTGGAGCAGTCAACAATAAAACCAATTAAATCAATCATATGACAATCTTTTTGCCCTTCCTTCCAGTACATGCTCAGAAAATAGCCTATATAACAGGATTATCGTCAAATTCCATCGTGTGCATATCATTCACCATGAGCACAATCATACTGGAAAGTATTCATTATCTAATTATCCAGAAAGGAATACATGATCAGTAAATAATTCTTCCTGTTACCACACCCTATAATAAAATCCCAGCATTAGCTGGGCTTAAGAAATTAATATTTTTTATCCGGGCACTTCGATTAGACCAGGATGAATTCGGAACCTGGTAGAGGCATGAGAGAATGACGTTCGGGAATCGCTGTATCTAAACACATATTCTGAACCACCATAGCCACTACCATCCGACTTATAAAATCCCATGAATGAAAAATCATATAACTCTTCTAAAGCCTCAAGTGGTGTTTTATCACTTTTAGAGTAAATCTGTGACAAAGCCAGCTCAAATGTACTTTTCTCGAACTGCCAGGTTCCAACAACTCTTAAAACATCTAAGAATTTTTCATACTCTGGAAAATGTTTATGTACTTCATCATCTATTTCCCGAAGGGAGTATTCACTATATTCATGACAAGCACTGTGAATATCAATATTATCAATTTTATTTTTGTCATCCTGTGTAGTTGTGACGGTTCGCTGGCCACATTTCTCAATCTTTACAGCAGCGCGAAAAGCGCCCTCGATTTCATATAGACGAGGCATGAACAGCCCTCCCATAACGCTGTCCATAAATACAGCATATTTACTGGTAAGGGCAGATCAAGCTCATTGGAAGCAATTGTTGTTACAGCTCTGAATTCGTGAAAAATTTAGTCTTTTGCCTGTTTAATCTCTTTTCGTTTAGCTGCAGAAAATATCAGTCCTGATGTAGTTGCAAGAGAAAAGCCGAACACGAGCGGGAAGGATCCCCAACGTTCAGGGATAAGATAAAAAAAGCCAGTAAACAGCACGAGGAAACACAAAATCTGCATGATCCACCAGACCGTCTCTGCCTTACCAGACACCATCATAGTGATTAGAAAAGTGATAAGTGCAGAGATCATGACAGTAGCAGTAACAACATAGCCCCCCCATTGTTCTTCAGGAATAAAGCCAAACTGTTCAGTAAATTTAACATGAACATCAGATGTAAACTCAAGCAGCAGACAGCCTACGCCTACAAAACAGAAACAAACTAACCTTAGTAACCAAAGGCCTGTCTTCTCAGATGGAGTCATTTAATACACCTGTATCGTTCCGTAAGCACGAAGGGAACCAGAAACAAGATAGGTCGGCGTTCTGAGTATGGCTTCACGAAGAACGCGAAAATGCGATGGTGAAGGTAAGGTAATACACCCATTACTTGTGCCCTCATATCCGGCTGGATGTAATCGGAAAAGCCCCCTCGACACGCCATTAATGAAAGTAACATCGTCGACACTCCCATCATCCCTAAAAAGTGCAAACCAATGATCTCGGTCAGATCCAGATATCTTCGACGCAAATGCATCCATGACAAAAGAACCCACTCCTCCACGAGGACGATTAACAATGTAATATCTACCAGGAGGAAGTGGCCCCGTTCCCTGAATCGATACGGAGTCTGGGTTATTACGATGCGCTCCTGCATTGCCTGAATAGGCTGGGAAAAAACCTATCCCAGGGCAACTCAGATTAGAAAGGCCAAACCCATTTAAACGGAAAGTGCACTGTATCATCGCTCGTTCCATGCATCAGTAAAGATGATATTTCCATCGCAGTGCTTCCAGGTAATTCGCTCATAACGCAAGGCGACACCTTCAAGGTGGTTATGCTTCTCTGCGTGAGCATCTTTACAGTTATGCATCATAGGACACATCGAAACGACTTTAACGTTCTCAAGGAGCATATTAAAATATTCCTCCTCCTGCCCTGCGTGGTTTATTCGATACCACTTAAATTCTGCACTTTTTAGCGTCTGTCCTTTTGCGACAGCCTTGTATAAATAGGGGCTTGCGTAATCAAACTCTTTCTCAAAATTGAGCGCACTATGAACACGCGTACCAGTAATTTTTCCAGTGGCGTTGTCTGTAGGCAGATACAAGCCGTGACCAAACCCGAGAACCTCAATACTACCTTCACGGTCCTGAACATCTACCGCCCCTTTGATAAGTGCGCCACCGTCATCTTTTAGCCACAGATATGCTGGAATTGCCATATTAATCTCCTTATTAAGTGGCGATATATTAGCCAATGAACCAACAAAAACCTACAACGAAATATCCGAATCAAACACATCAATTGATCGTGAACATCGCCGCGCAATGATCACACTGTATTGCTGGCTAATTTTGGGGAAGTTTTGGGGAAAATCTTTCGCGTTGGGCAAACTGTTATAGATAAATAGGTCAGGTCTGTTTCTGCAACCCAGAGCTGGCAAGGATTAGAATGGCATCGACATAATTACATCGCGGAGTTTTGCATGTTTGGTTTAGATGCGTTTCACCTTGCGAGGATACAGTTTGCCTTTACCGTCTCCTTTCACATTATTTTTCCGGCTATCACCATCGGGCTGGCCAGCTACCTCGCGGTACTGGAAGGGTTGTGGCTGAAAACCCGCAATCCGGTCTGGCGTTCGCTGTACCACTTCTGGTCGAAGATCTTTGCCGTTAACTTCGGGATGGGCGTGGTCTCGGGGCTGGTGATGGCCTATCAGTTTGGCACTAACTGGAGCGGATTCTCACAGTTTGCCGGCAGTATTACCGGCCCACTGCTGACCTATGAAGTGCTCACCGCTTTCTTCCTTGAAGCCGGGTTCCTCGGGGTCATGCTGTTTGGCTGGAACAGGGTCGGGCCCGGGCTGCACTTCTTTGCGACCTGTATGGTCGCGCTGGGAACCATTATCTCAACGTTCTGGATCCTCGCCTCGAACAGCTGGATGCAGACCCCGCAGGGATACGAGATCGTTAACGGTCAGGTGGTGCCGGTGGACTGGTTCGCGGTAGTGTTTAACCCCTCCTTCCCCTACCGGCTGCTGCATATGACGATAGCGGCGTTCCTCAGCAGCGCGCTGTTTGTCGCGGCCTCTGCCGCCTGGCATTTATTACGCGGCCACAATACCGCCGCGATCCGCGTCATGTTCTCGATGGCGCTGTGGATGACCCTGATTGTGGCGCCCATCCAGGCGATGGTGGGCGATATGCATGGGCTTAACACCTTACAGCACCAGCCTGCCAAAATTGCCGCCATTGAGGGGCACTGGGAAAACCCGCCCGGCGAGCCCACCCCGCTGCTGCTGTTTGGCTGGCCGGATATGGCGCAGGAGCGCACCCGCTTTGGGCTGGCGATCCCGGCTCTCGGTAGCCTGATCCTGACCCACAGCCTGGAAAAACAGGTGCCTGCGCTTAAGGAGTTTGCGAAAGAAGATCGGCCTGACTCGACCATCGTTTTCTGGTCATTTCGCCTGATGGCAGGGCTCGGCATGTTAATGCTGCTGCTCGGCGTGGTGGCGCTGTGGTTACGCTATAAAAAACGCATCTACTCGTCACGTCCCTTCCTGTGGTTTGCCCTGCTGATGGGGCCGTCCGGGCTGATTGCTATTCTGGCCGGCTGGGTGACCACCGAAGTCGGGCGTCAGCCGTGGGTCGTCTACGGGCTACAGCGTACCAGAGAGGCGGTTTCCGCACATGGCACTCTGCAGATGAGCATCAGCCTGCTGGCCTTTTTGCTGGTCTATACCTCGGTGTTTGGCGTGGGTTACGCCTATATGGTACGGCTGATTAAAAAAGGGCCGCAGCCGCTCGAAACCTTCGCCACGCCGTCCGATGGTCGCCCCGCGCGTCCGCTTTCCGCTATCACCCCTGACGCCACGGAGGAGTCATAATGAACCTCGATCTTTCCGTTATCTGGTTTGTCATTATTGTCTTCGCCACCCTGATGTACATCGTGATGGATGGTTTTGATCTCGGCATCGGCATCTTGTTCCCGGCAACGCAAGATGCCGGGGAGCGCGACGTCATGGTCAATAGCGTCGCTCCGGTCTGGGACGGCAACGAGACCTGGCTGGTGCTCGGCGGCGCGGCGTTGTTCGGCGCATTCCCGCTGGCCTACGCGGTGATTGTGGACGCGCTGACCATCCCGCTGACCCTTATGCTGATCGGTCTTATTTTTCGCGGTGTGGCGTTTGAATTTCGTTTCAAAGCGACGCCGGCGCATCGTCCCTTCTGGGATAAGGCCTTCGCGGGCGGCTCTGTTCTTGCGACCTTTACCCAGGGGGTAACGGTCGGCGCTGTCATTAACGGCTTCTCCGTCACCGGGCGGGCCTACAGCGGCGGACCATTTGACTGGTTTAACGCGTTTAATCTGTTCTGCGGCGCCGGGCTTGTGGTGGCCTATGGCCTGCTGGGCGCCACATGGCTGGTGATGAAAAGCGACGGCGCTCTGCAACAGCGCATGCGTCAGCTGTCGAAAGCCTTATTAATGATGCTGCTGGCGTGTATCGCGGTGATTAGCCTCTGGACACCGCTGGCGCACGCGGCGATCGCCGCGCGCTGGTTCTCGCTACCGAACCTGTTGTTCCTGCTGCCTGTGCCGCTGCTGGTCATTGCGTTCAGCGTTTGCCAGTGGCGTAGCCTGAACCAGCCCGATCACCATAACCTGCCGTTTATTCTGACTTTAGGGCTGATTTTCCTCGGCTTTAGCGGGCTTGGGATCAGCATCTGGCCGTACCTTATTCCACCGTCGATCACCCTCTGGCAGGCCGCCGCACCGGCTCAAAGCCAGGGCTTTATGCTGGTTGGCGCGCTGCTGATCGTGCCGGTGATCCTGGCCTACACCTTCTGGAGCTACTACGTTTTTCGCGGCAAAGTTCAGCCTGGCGAGGGGTATCACTGATGCGACACCCGCTGTGGAAACGCCTGCTGTGGCTGGTCATTCTCTGGGGAGGAAGCGTACTGGCGCTGGCCGGCGTCAGCATGATCTTCCGCCTGCTGATGACGGCGGCCGGTTTCAGGTCACACTAACGCTGAGCACCTTGCGGGACGCGGCCTTGCGCCGTGTCTCGCACTTTCAGATAAAGCCCATTAACTCACGGGAGGGTATCGTTACACTGAAAAATAGATTCACGGTATTTATAGTTTGAGAAGAAAAATGAAAAAGCTCGTTGCATTAAGCGCCATTAGCCTGCTGCTGGCCGGCTGCGTCAACCCGGGTAAAGCATCCGTTCAGGCCGACCAGCTGCAGAACCACCGTTTTGTGCTGGAAAATGTCGATGGTAAAGCGGTCAGGACAGGCGCCACACAACCTGAAATCAGCTTTAGCGCGCCGACGGAGCTGAGTCTGGTCAAGAACATAACCGTTTCAGGTGTGATGTGTAATGGTTTCAGCGGACAGGGGAGATTGTCCGAAGGTGAACTGAAGGTTCAGACCCTGGCAGTGACCCGCAAATTATGTACGGAACCCCAGCGAAACAAACTGGATAAAACCCTCAGTGACATGCTGCGCAACGGTGCGCAGGTCGACCTGACGGAAGACCAGTTAACGTTAGCAACAGCGGATAAAACGCTGCTCTTTAAGCGTGCGGATTAATCAGTAACTCCCGCAGGTTCCCACGGTAAGCGACTGTTCGCTGCAGCGTTTGCCGTTCGGCAGCGCGCACATCCCGATGGCGGACCCGTCAAGCTGGCGAGCGACAGACAGCGAGCCGCCAATCATCGCGCAGTTTGCCTGCCCGGCGCTGGACATCGCCGCTCTCATCCCCGGTGTAACGTGTGCAGCAGTCGCCTGCTGAACGGGTTCGCTGCTGCATGCCGATAGCAATAGTGCGGCACATCCTACCCAAAACGCTGAACGCATCCCCTTTCCCCTAAGAATATGACGAAACTTAAGCATAATAGGCATCGCTTTACGCCACGTCGAGAGCGGAAGTGCCTGTTTATGCGCCACAGAAACATTTTCTCGCAATTTTTTGCCGCTGAGCACCGTTTAACTGATAAGCCGCATGAATATCAAGGACACAAAAGCGAAAATCGTAAAATCTGACCTTTGCTAAAATAAGGGAATAATTATCAGGTCTCGCGACGTTACGCGGGGCCCTCTTTTTTGCGCAATGTAAGGGTGTCGTCCTATGCAAACTATCGACGGTAATGGTGCAGTCGCGTCAGTTGCGTTTCGTACCAGCGAAGTTATCGCCATCTACCCGATTACCCCCAGCTCTACGATGGCTGAGCAGGTGGATGCCTGGTCAGGGAATGGCGTCAAAAACGTCTGGGGGGATGTGCCACGCGTGGTGGAAATGCAGTCAGAAGCGGGGGCAATCGCTACGGTTCATGGTGCGCTCCAGACCGGGGCGCTCTCCACCTCGTTTACCTCATCCCAGGGATTGCTGTTAATGATCCCAACCCTTTACAAACTGGCGGGCCAGCTGATGCCGTTTGTGCTGCACGTCGCGGCGCGGACGGTTGCTACCCATGCGCTCTCCATTTTTGGCGATCATTCGGACGTGATGGCCGTGCGTCAGACCGGCTGCGCCATGCTCTGCGCCAGCAGCGTCCAGGAGGCGCAGGATTTTGCGCTGATCTCGCAGATGGCGACCCTCAAAAGTCGCGTCCCGTTTATTCATTTCTTCGACGGCTTTCGCACCTCGCACGAGATTAACAAAATTGTCCCCTTGTCCGACAACAGCATCCGTAACCTGATGCCCCAGCCGGACATTGACGCCCACCGCGCCCGGGCGCTGAATCCCGAGCATCCGGTGATCCGCGGCACCTCCGCCAACCCGGATACCTACTTCCAGTCCCGCGAGGCGACGAACCCGTGGTACAACGCGGTTTACGACCATGTCGAACAGGCGATGGAGGCCTTTGCCGCCGATACCGGTCGGGCGTACAAACCCTTTGAGTATTACGGCCATCCCCAGGCAGAACGCGTCATTGTGCTGATGGGCTCGGCTATCGGCACCTGTGAGGAGGTGGTTGACGAGCTGCTGACGCGTGGCGAAAAAGTCGGGGTGCTGAAAGTCCGGCTCTATCGTCCCTTCTCGGCAAAACACCTGCTGGCCGCCCTGCCGGAAAGCGCGCGCAGCGTTGCGGTGCTGGACCGGACCAAAGAGCCCGGCGCCCAGGCTGAACCGCTCTATCTCGACGTGATGACCGCCCTCGCCGAGGCCTTCAACTGCGGCGAACGTGAAACCCTGCCGCGGGTGATCGGCGGCCGCTACGGGCTTTCGTCCAAAGAGTTTGGTCCGGAGTGCGCGCTGGCGGTGTTTACCGCGTTGAGCGAAGCGAAGCCGAAGCCGCGTTTTACGGTCGGTATTTATGATGACGTCACCCATCTCTCCCTGCCGCTGCCGGAGAATACGCTGCCGTCAACCGCCCGGCTCGAAGCCCTGTTCTACGGTTTGGGCAGTGACGGCAGCGTCTCCGCCACCAAGAACAACATCAAGATCATCGGTAATTCGACGCCCTGGTACGCTCAGGGCTATTTCGTCTACGACTCGAAAAAGGCGGGCGGCCTGACGGTTTCTCACCTGCGCGTCAGCGAGCGTCCGGTCCGTTCGGCCTACCTGATTTCACAGGCGGATTTCGTCGGCTGTCATCAGCTGCAGTTTATCGATAAATACCCGATGGCGGAGCGTCTCAAAGCTGGAGGTATTTTCCTGCTGAATACCCCTTATCCGGCGGAGGACGTCTGGGCGCGCCTGCCGCAGGAAGTGCAGGCCGTGCTGAACCAGAAAAAAGCGCGCTTTTACGTGATCAACGCCGCGAAAATTGCCCGCGAGTGCGGTCTTGGCGCCCGTATCAATACCGTGATGCAGATGGCTTTTTTCCACCTGACCAACATTCTTCCGGGCGACAGCGCACTGCCTGAGCTGCAGGGCGCGATTGCCAAAAGCTACAGCAGCAAGGGGCAGGAGCTGGTTGAGCGTAACTGGCAGGCGCTGGCGCTGGCGCGTGAGTCGCTGTATGAAGTGCCTCTGCGGCCGGTTGACGCCGCCAGCCCGCATCGTCCGCCGGTGGTGTCGGATGACGCCCCCGATTTCGTCAAAACAGTGACGGCGGCGATGCTCGCCGGCCTGGGGGATGCCCTTCCCGTTTCCGCCCTGCCGCCTGACGGCACCTGGCCAATGGGGACCACCCGCTGGGAAAAACGCAACATTGCAGAGGCGATCCCCATCTGGAAAGAGGCGCTCTGTACCCAGTGTAACCACTGCGTTGCCGCCTGCCCGCACTCGGCCATTCGCGCCAAAGTGGTCTCCCCTGAGACGCTGGAAAGCGCCCCACCGACGCTCCATTCGCTGGATGTGAAATCGCGCGATATGCGTGGTCAGAAGTACATCCTGCAGGTGGCACCGGAGGATTGCACCGGCTGTAATCTGTGCGTTGAAGTCTGCCCGGCGAAAGATCGCCAGAACCCGGACATTAAAGCTATTAACATGATGTCGCGTCTGGAGCATGTCGAGGCGGAGAAGATAAATTACGACTTCTTCCTCAACCTGCCGGAGATCGACCGCAGCACGCTAGAACGTATTGATATTCGCACCTCGCAGCTGATCACCCCGCTGTTCGAGTACTCCGGCGCCTGCTCCGGCTGCGGTGAAACGCCGTATATCAAACTGCTTACCCAGCTGTACGGCGACCGCATGCTGATAGCCAACGCGACCGGCTGCTCGTCTATTTATGGCGGTAACCTGCCCTCCACGCCTTACACCACCGACGCCAGCGGCCGCGGCCCGGCCTGGGCAAACTCGCTGTTTGAGGATAACGCTGAATTTGGTCTCGGCTTTCGTTTAACGGTCGATCGGCACCGCGCCAGGGTGATGCGTCTGCTGGAGACGGTTGCCGGTTCCCTCCCTGCCGGTCTGAATGATGCGCTGCATGCGGAGGCGACGCCGGAAATGCGCCGTCAGCAGGTGGCAGAGTTGCGTACTGCGCTGCAGGGCATCGACGGGGCAGAACAGCTGTTGACGGATGCCGACGCGCTGGTGGAAAAATCCATCTGGCTGATCGGCGGTGACGGCTGGGCGTACGATATTGGCTTCGGCGGGCTGGATCATGTGCTGAGCCTGACGGAAAACGTCAATATTCTGGTGCTGGATACCCAGTGTTACTCCAACACCGGCGGACAAGCGTCGAAAGCCACGCCGCTTGGCGCGGTCACCAAGTTCGGCGAGCACGGGAAGCGCAAGGCGCGCAAGGATCTTGGCGTCAGTATGATGATGTACGGCCACGTTTATGTCGCGCAGATCTCGCTCGGCGCGCAGCTCAACCAGACGGTGAAGGCGATTCAGGAGGCGGAAGCCTATCCGGGCCCTTCTCTGATCATCGCTTACAGCCCGTGTGAGGAGCACGGATATGATCTTGCGCTCAGCCATGACCAGATGCGTCAGCTTACCGCCACCGGCTTCTGGCCGCTGTACCGCTTCGACCCGCGTCGGGCAGATGAAGGCAAATTGCCGCTGGCGCTGGACTCGCGACCACCGTCAGACGCACTCGCCGAAACCTTAATGCAGGAGCAGCGCTTCCGCCGCCTTAACGCTCAGCAGCCTGAGGTGGCAGAGCAGCTGTGGAAAGATGCGGCAGCCGACCTGCAAAAACGTTACGACTTCCTGGCGCAGCTGGCCGGAAAAGCAGAAAAATCGTCCAGCGAATAAGCGCTTCTGGCCCGCACATTGCGGGCCTTTTTCCGTTCTCGCTGCGGATGATGCGTTTTAGCTGGCCGAATGTTTGCGAAAGCTAAGATAGCCAAACACGCCGCTGGCCCCATCCATCGGATGATTGACCCCATCCATCACCACCACCTCTTCGAAATCGAACGGCGAGGCGTTTTCAATACAGGCGACATTCACCCCGTACTGGCTGGGGTTGGAACGTCGTTGATGGAACGTGTAGATCCCGCATACCGAGCAGAAGAAATGTCGCGCGCTGCCGGTGTTAAAACGATATTCAGTGAGCTTATCTTCACCCCGGGTCACCGTAATGCCGGATAACGGCGCGGATACCGCCACCGCACCGCGCATACGGCAAAATGAACAGCTACAGCGCCGTGCGGTGTTGAATCCGTCCGTCAATGCTACGGTAAATGTCACCGCCCCGCAGTGACACTGCGCATGTCGAATGTCAGCCATGTTCCCCCCTTCTGTCTTCAGTCTGGTGATGTCGATACTCTTTTTATCACGCAAAAGGGTAGCAGCAGTACGGCAAAAGAGAGAGCCGGCAGGCAGAACCAACCATTTATGGCAGTTCTGGTGTGTTGCAAGAATAATGACAATCTCATAATCTAATGATAATTATAATAAATTTTCGCAGGCAAGATATGGAATGGGGTTGTATCAAATGCGGGGAAAGCATCCCCCAGGAGAGGGAATTTTGTGATGCGCGTTAAACGCACCTTTATTCGCCAGATGAGCCGTCGGGGCGCTGATGATGAACATTATTGACCAATTAAACCTGAAGTATCCGGGGGCCAGTACCTCGCAGTTTGGCGACAGCCCGGAGATGGCCGATGCGCTTGCCGGGCTGGTGATAAAAGGGATCAAAACGGCCTCGTGCAGCTCTTTTGCCGCCTTTCAGGCGGAGGTGCCGCCGCCGGTGCCCGGGAGTTACCACATTATTCTCAATGGTCAGGGAGCGCCGGTCTGCGTGATCAGAATGGTTGCCCTGCGTCTGGTCCGCTTCTGTGACGTGGACGCCGCGTTTGCCAGAAAAGAGGGAGAAGGCGATTTCAGCCTCGAATACTGGCGAAAAGAGCACCGTGCCTTTTTCACCCGGGAAGGATCTTTTGCTGATGATATGGAGCTTATTGCTGAAGAGTTTGAGCTGGTGGAAATGATAAAAGAGAGCCACGCCTTATTCTGATTTCTTGCGCTGTTGCCGGTCGGCAAAAATAACCATCGCTATTCCGGCAAGAACGACCAGCGTACAAACGACGATCCTTATATCGGGCACTTCACCGAGAAATAACACCCCGCCTCCTGCGGCAATGCAGGGGACGCTCAGCTGCAATGTGCTGGCGGTTGCCGATGAGAGGCTGGCTACGAGCGCGTACCAGAGCACGTATGCCATCCCTGACGCCACGCCGCCGGAGAGCAGCGCGAGAATAATACCCTGGGTATCAATATGTACCGGCGGCTGGCGTATGATCGCCAGGATCACAATCACCGGCACGCTGAGGATAAAATTACCCGCCGTCGCACCTGCCGGCGAGATGACTTTTTTGCCGCGCACAGAATATGCGCCCCATGCCAGACCGGAAGCCACCATCGTCACCGCGGCTGTCAGCGGAGGTGCGGTGGCCCCTGGCAGCAGAAGCATAACGATACCGACAACGGCAATGACGATCCCGCAGGTCTTGACGCCATTCAGCCGTTCACCTTTTCGTATTCCCCAGCCGATCATGCTGACCTGCACCGCGCCGAACAGTAATAGTGCGCCGGTCGCCGTATTGAGCTGAACATAAGCTATTGAGAAGAAGATAACGTAGACGCATAACAGCATGGCGTCCGTGATAGCCCAGCGTATCGTGGGGAGCGTCCTTCGCACCAGATGCCAGCTGAACAAGACCGCAGCCCCGCCCAGTAACCTCAGCATACTGAAGATCTCAGGATCGGCATGCCCGTTTTTTAAGGCGATACGACAGAGAATGGAGTTGGCGGCGAACGCAGTCAGGACAAAGAGAACCAGCAGCAGCTTTTTCATATCCCACCTTAACATTCGCGCAATATGCCAGTGCACAGCTTAATCATAGCCTCTTCGCGCACGCCGCTCTTACTATCCCGCTATATCGTACGGCATGGCGCAGGGAAAAGCGCTATCTCGCGGACAAAACCGGCAACACGGGTCGCGAGTTGTAAAACATGCTGGCATTCGTCGCCGCAATCCGTACCATACACGGCACACTGTCGCATGCCGGGGATGACCGGCAGGCGCTAACCCGTCTTTATATTGCCTGTCAGATGGGGCACGATAATGCGCAGAGAGTGGATGAAATCTATGCTACATGGGCAGACGGCGTACGCCACCCACTGCCGGTGATGCTGAATACCGGACTGGCGCATCAGCAACGCGTTGTCTCACTGGTGCCCCATTTGAGATTTGAGTAACGAATAAATGCAACATAATCAAGAAATTAACAAAAAAGAACAGTACAACCTGAATAAGCTGCAAAAGCGCCTGCGCCGCAACGTCGGTGAAGCCATTGCGGACTTCAATATGATTGAAGAAGGCGACCGAATTATGGTCTGCCTGTCCGGGGGGAAAGACAGCTACACCATGCTGGAGATCCTGCGCAATCTGCAGCAAAGCGCGCCGGTGAACTTTTCACTGGTGGCGGTTAACCTCGACCAGAAACAGCCCGGTTTCCCGGAACACATTCTGCCGGAGTACCTTGAGCAACTGGGCGTCGAGTATAAGATCGTCGAAGAGAATACCTACGGCATTGTTAAAGAGAAAATCCCGGAAGGCAAAACCACCTGCTCTCTCTGCTCTCGCCTGCGCCGCGGGATCCTCTACCGTACCGCCACCGAGCTGGGCGCGATCAAAATCGCTCTCGGTCACCACCGCGATGACATTCTGC
>JAFACP010000476.1 GCA_023425455.1 Pseudomonadota bacterium
AGTTCAACTTAAGCTCCGATCAGGCGCAGCGCTATATCCAGCGCACCTCTGACGTGATGAAGGAGCTAAAGTACATTGCCGAAAATCGCCTGACGGCGGAAAACGGAATCCTTGCCACCCGCGGGCGCGATGAAAAAACCGACGTCCCTGAATTTGAACAGCTGTTCCCGGATTCTGACTGTTCCGCCATGGGCACGGCATGGCGCGGCTCTCTGGAGTCGCTGGCGTGGTTTATGCGCTACTGGCGCGATAATTTCTCCGCGGCGTACGATCTCAACCGGGTGTTTCTTATCGGCAGTGATAATCTGTGTATGGCTGATTTCGGCCTGCGCGATATGCCGGTTGAGCGCGACGACGCCCTGAAAAGCCTGCGTGAGCGGATCGTGAAATACCGCAATGCGCCGCAGGATGAGCGCGGCAATAACCTTTTCTGGATAAGCCAGGGGCCGCGCGTAGGCGTGGGTTATTTTTATGCCCTGACGCCTGTTTATCTGGGTAACCGTCTGCAGGCGCTGCTGGGTATTGAACAAACTATCCGCATGGAGAACTTTTTCACCCCCGGCAGCCTGCCGATGGGGGTGACGATTCTCGACGAAAACGGTCACCCGCTGGTATCGCTCACCGGGCCGGACAACCGCCTGAAGGTTGACCCCCGCTGGATGCAGGAGCGTTCCTGGTTTGGCTATACGGCGGGCTTTCGCGAGCTGGTCCTGAAGAAAAGCCTGCCGCCTTCCTCGCTGAGTATCGTGTACTCGCTGCCGGTGGATATGGTGCTGGAGCGCATTCGAATCCTGATCCTGAACGCCATTTTGCTCAACGTGCTGGTTGGTATTGCGCTGTTTATGCTGGCGAGAATGTATGAGCGGAAGATCTTTATCCCTGCCGAGAGCGACGCGCAGCGGCTGGAAGAACATGAGCAGTTTAACCGCAAAATTGTGGCATCGGCGCCGGTAGGGATCTGTATTTTACGTACCCAGGACGGAACCAACATCCTCAGCAACGAACTGGCGCATAACTACCTGAACATGCTGACGCATGAAGATCGCCAGCGGCTGACGCAGATTATCTGCGGGCAACAGGTCAATTTTGTCGATGTGCTGACCAGCACCCATACCAACCTGCAGATTAGCTTTGTCCATTCGCGTTACCGTAATGAAAATGTGGCGATTTGCGTGCTGGTAGATGTTTCGGCGCGCGTGAAGATGGAGGAGTCATTGCAGGAGATAGCGCAGGCGGCGGAGCAGGCCAGCCAGTCGAAATCGATGTTCCTGGCGACGGTCAGCCACGAACTGCGTACGCCGCTGTACGGCATTATCGGCAACCTCGATCTGTTGCAAACCAAAGAGTTGCCAAACGGAGTCGAACGACTGGTGACGGCGATGAACAACTCATCAAGCCTGTTGCTGAAGATCATCAGCGACATCCTCGACTTCTCCAAAATTGAGTCCGAACAGCTGAAAATTGAGCCCCGCGAGTTCTCTCCGCGTGAAGTGATGAACCACATCAGCGCTAACTACATGCCGCTGGTGGTGCGTAAACAGCTGGGACTTTACTGCTTTATCGAGCCGGATGTGCCGTTAACCCTGCAGGGCGACCCTATGCGTCTGCAGCAGGTCATCTCTAACCTGCTCAGCAACGCTATTAAATTTACCGATACCGGCTGTATTGTGCTGCACGTCTGTCGGGTGGGGGATTACCTGAGTATTCGCGTGCGGGATACCGGGGTGGGCATTCCGGCGAAAGAGGTGGTCCGCCTGTTTGATCCGTTCTTCCAGGTGGGAACCGGGGTACAGCGTAATTTCCAGGGAACAGGGCTGGGACTGGCGATCTGCGAAAAACTGATCAGCATGATGGACGGCGATATTTCCGTCGATACCGAGCCCGGTATGGGCAGCCAGTTTACGATTCGTATTCCGCTCTATGCGGCACAGTATCCGCTCCAGACCCCGGTTGAGGGGCTGAGCGGTCAACGTTGCTGGCTGGCCGTTCACAACGCGTCCCTGCACGATTATCTGGTCTCACTGCTGACCCGCAGCGGTATGCAGGTATCGCGCTTCGAAGGTCAAACGCCGGGGCCTGACGATATGCTGATCACCGACGACGAGATGACGCAGGCGTGGCAGGGAAGAGCGGCGGTGATCTTCTGCCGGCGCCATATTGGTATTCCGCTGGAACGGGCGCGGGGAGAGTGGATGCACAGCGTGGCGACCCCGCACGAGCTGGTCGGGTTGCTGGCAAGAATTTATAGCGTGCAGCTTGAAGAGAACGACAGCAGCAGCGCGCTGCCGTCGCCGGAAGCGCTGGCGTCGCTGAATGACGATATGATGATTCTGGTGGTGGATGACCATCCGATTAACCGGCGTTTGCTTGCCGACCAGCTCGGTTCGCTGGGGTATCAGTGTAAAACCGCCAATGACGGTGTCGATGCTCTGAACGTGCTGAGTAAAAATCACATTGATATTGTGTTGAGCGACGTGAACATGCCGAACATGGATGGTTATCGTTTGACGCAGCGTATCCGTCAGCTGGGGCTGACGCTGCCGGTGGTGGGGGTAACGGCCAATGCGCTGGCGGAAGAGAAGCAGCGCTGTCTGGAGTCGGGAATGGACAGTTGCCTGTCAAAACCGGTTACGCTCGATGTGCTCAGGCAGACGTTATCGGTGTACGCTGAGCGCGTCAGAAAAGCGAGAATATAAAAAAGGCCCGTATGGGCCTTTTTTATGGGTGCGGCTGCTGTTTCAGACCGGATAACGCGTATCCGGCCGAATCATCACTCTTTGTCCGTGGCGCTCAGCGTCACGGAGGAGAGATAGTTCAGCAGGGCAATATCATTGTCCACCCCCAGCTTCATCATCGCTGATTTTTTCTGGCTGCTGATGGTTTTAATACTGCGGTTCAGCTTCTTGGCAATTTCTGTAACCAGGAAACCTTCTGCAAACAGACGCAGAACTTCACTCTCTTTCGGTGACAGGCGTTTGTCTCCATAGCCACCCGCGCTGATTTTTTCCAGCAGACGGGAGACGCTTTCAGGTGTGAATTTCTTCCCTTTTTGCAGCGCGGCAAGCGCTTTCGGCAGGTCGGTTGGCGCACCCTGTTTCAGTACGATCCCTTCAATATCCAGATCTAAAACGGCGCTCAGGATCGCCGGGTTGTTGTTCATGGTTAGAACGATGATCGAGATATCCGGGAAGTGACGCTTGATGTACTTGATAAGCGTGATCCCATCACCGTATTTATCTCCAGGCATGGAGAGGTCGGTAATGAGCACATGCGCATCAAGCTTTGGGAGGTTATTGATAAGTGCTGTTGAGTCTTCAAATTCACCGACTACATTCACCCACTCGATCTGTTCAAGTGATTTGCGAATACCGAACAGTACAATCGGATGGTCATCGGCAATAATTACGTTCATATTGTTCATGTATTAGGCTACCTTGCTACAGCAAGCTGTTGACGTAGGCGTCAATGTCGCTGATATATTTTTCAATGCCGGCGGCATCTTTCTCACGGATTAGATGTTCCAGCGTTTCACATAACTGCTTGCCGGGAACCAGATTAAGCATGGCAAACACCCCTTTAAGCCGGTGTGCTGTCTGTGCCAGCGCCGCAAAATCACCTGCGGCGGACTCAGTATACAACCGCTTAACATCATCTGGAACTGTATCAACAAAGAGTGAATAGTAGCCGCTGGCGTGGAGCTCGGCATTTTCATCGCCGCCTAATGGAGACTCAAGAACCTCTTCCTGCGCCAGCTGCTCTTCTATTAGTTGTAGTACAGCATCCTGCATAGCATTGCTCATATTAAAGTTGACGCGCATCTGGCCTGGGCCGATTTTTCGCACGCCTGACTCATCATCGCTTAAAAGCAAGCCGGAGGCAGTAAGATTAGACGGATTATCCGTTAAAAACAGATCAAATTCTTGACTCGCAAGCCTTTCATCGGGGGTGATGCAGGCCGCACCCCAGTTTTCCAGCTGGCGAACCACAATATTGCGGATCTCATTCGAGGTCACATCCACCATCACAACCACGTCATCCAGCAGACGTTCTTCATCCTCTTCCTGCGGATTGGCCGGCATTTTCACATGCAGCGAGTAGCGTGTACCGAGGGACTCGCGTGCCTTGATGTTCAGGTGACCGCCAAGCTTGCGCGCCAGCTGATCGCAGAGCCAGAAGGTGAGAGCATTGGCTTTGCCATAGCGATCGCTCTGCGTGTCGTTGAGGAACGGGAAGTGTAAGTTATCGATTTCGCTCGACGTTACCCCTTCACCGGTATCCAGAATACGGAATGTCAGGCGATCGTCCGCGGATTCGTCGCTGCTGACCTCAAGGGTTATCTTGCCGATTTGCGTGGTGGTGACCGCGTACTGGATCAGCATCAGCAGGATCCGGCGCAGGGCCTCACGG
>JAFACP010000244.1 GCA_023425455.1 Pseudomonadota bacterium
ACTATATCGTTGGATATTACAGCGCACTAAGACCGCACGAATATAATGGTGGGTTACCGCCAAACGAATCAGAAAACCGATACTGGAAAAACTCTAACGCGGTGGCCAGTTTTTGTTGACCACTTCATAACAGCAAAAGTTTAACCGCTGCTCTGATTGATGGCGTCGTTCCTACCCGTTCCATGTACCGATACATCAGACCAATTTCAACTGGCGTCAATGCCCTGTCACGCGGCTCAAATTTCGCTATGCTTGCAGGCCGTACCAGATCAGCGGGATTCTCAACCTTCTGACCGCGCTCAATAGCCCAGCGATAGACTTGCAATACAATCTCTCTGGTGTGCACAGCTGTCGCCGGTGCCCCTCTCTCGACAATGTTATCGGTTAATGCGCGTAAGTCTTCATGTGTAATCTCGGTCAATTTCTGCTGCGCAAATTTTGACTTCAACTCCCTTTGATATACCGAACGCCGCATATCACGCGTCGATTCAGCCATTTGATAGCCGCGTAACCATTTCTCAGCCCATGCACCAAAAGTCTCCGCATCTTTGATACGCGCTTTATCTCTGGCTTTTTCCCTCGCTGGCGATCTTCCACCGGCAACCATTTTTTTAGCTTCATTGAGCCGTTCACGCGCTTCTGCAAGCGTGATCCCTCCCACACCATAGCGGCCAAAAGTAACGGTCTCCTGTCTTCCGTTTATTGAATAGTTATAACGAAATGAGATCGTTCCAGCCGGAGTGACCGCAACATACAGACCATCACGGTCATTAACTTTATAGAGCTTCTCCTTCGGCTTAAGGTGACGCAGCCTGGTGTCAGTCAACATGGTTTATTGTTTTCCTTTATCAAAAAATACCATGTTGTAAAAAATTCAGAAAAGTCATTTAACCATCTGTTTTTAATGGAGTTATAAAAAACAAATACCATAACTCAACCGAAATTTATCACATGGTACTTTTTTAAACCTGAATTCGAAACCAGAGAGTACCATCAATAATTCCATTGAAAAAACCGTGCTTCCCGTTTCTAACAGCTGCCAGAAAGTGCCAGACATAAAAACAAAAAAGCCCGCATTTACGCGGACTTAGAGGTACTTTACTGCTTTTACGTGCAGGCTGTTGCCAGACGCGAAATCATTCCCACTCGATCGTCGCCGGTGGCTTGCCGCTGATGTCATACACCACGCGGGAAATACCGTTTACTTCGTTGATGATGCGGTTAGAGACGCGGCCGAGGAAATCATAAGGCAGATGCGCCCAGTGCGCGGTCATGAAGTCGATGGTTTCTACCGCACGCAGGGAGACAACCCAGTCGTATTTACGGCCATCGCCCATCACGCCAACGGAGCGAACCGGCAGGAACACGGTGAACGCCTGGCTAACCTTGTTGTACAGATCGGCTTTGTGCAGCTCTTCGATGAAGATCGCATCCGCGCGACGCAGCAGGTCGCAGTACTCTTTCTTCACTTCGCCCAGCACGCGCACGCCCAGACCTGGCCCCGGGAACGGGTGACGGTAGAGCATATCGTACGGCAGACCCAGCTCCAGACCAATCTTACGCACTTCGTCCTTGAACAGCTCACGCAGCGGTTCAACCAGACCCATCTTCATCTCTTTCGGCAGTCCGCCTACGTTGTGGTGAGATTTGATGACATGCGCTTTCCCGGTTGCAGACGCCGCAGATTCGATAACGTCAGGGTAGATAGTCCCCTGCGCCAGCCACTTCACGTCGTCGAGCTTCAGCGCTTCTTCGTCGAACACTTCAACAAATACGCGGCCGATAATTTTACGTTTCGCTTCCGGATCGTTCTCACCCGCCAGCGCGTCCAGGAAACGCTTTTCGCCTTCCACGTGCACAATGTTCAGGCCGAAGTGGTCGCCGAACATGTCCATCACCTGCTGAGCTTCGTTCAGACGCAGCAGACCGTTGTCGACAAATACGCAGGTCAGGTTTTTGCCGATAGCGCGGTGCAGCAGCATCGCGGTCACGGAGGAGTCCACGCCGCCGGAGAGGCCGAGGATCACTTTGTCATCGCCAACCTGCTGACGGATACGTTCAACCGCATCGTCGATAATTTTTGCCGGCGTCCACAGCGCCTCACACTGGCAGATGTCACGCACAAAGCGCTCCAGCATGCGCATACCCTGACGGGTGTGGGTCACTTCCGGGTGGAACTGCACGCCGTAGAAGCGTTTTTCTTCATTCGCCATAATCGCGAACGGGCAGCTTTCGGTGCTGGCGACGGTCACAAAATCAGACGGGATCGCGGTCACTTTGTCGCCGTGGCTCATCCATACGTCCAGCAGCGGTTTGCCCTCTGCGGTCAGGGAGTCTTCGATACCGCGCACCAGCGCGCTGTCGCTAACCACTTCAACCTGCGCATAGCCAAACTCACGCTCGCTGGAGCCTTCCACGTGGCCGCCCAACTGCATTGCCATGGTTTGCATGCCGTAGCAGACGCCAAATACCGGTACGCCTGCTTCGAACACGTACTGCGGCGCACGCGGGCTGTTCTCTTCGGTGGTGCTTTCCGGGCCGCCGGAGAGAATAATGCCGCTAGGATTGAATTCGCGAATCTGTGCTTCCGTGACATCCCACGCCCACAGCTCACAGTAAACGCCCAGTTCACGTACGCGACGCGCCACCAGCTGAGTGTACTGAGAACCAAAGTCCAGGATGAGAATGCGATGTTTATGAATGTTTTCCGTCATTGACGCTAATTCCGAGGCAGTGAAACAGAGAAAAATAAATCGCCCGACGCGAGGTCGGGCGAAGCAAATCAGGAGCCCAGACGGTAGTTCGGGGACTCTTTGGTGATCGTCACGTCGTGAACGTGGCTTTCCTGAATACCCGCACCGCTGATACGCACGAATTCCGCTTTGGTACGCAGCAGGTCGATGGTACCACAGCCGGTCAGCCCCATACAGGAACGCAGGCCGCCCATCTGCTGGTGGATAATCTCTTTCAGACGGCCTTTATAGGCAACACGGCCTTCGATACCTTCCGGTACCAGTTTGTCCGCGGCGTTATCGGTCTGGAAGTAACGGTCTGAGGAGCCTTTGGACATCGCGCCCAGAGAACCCATACCACGGTAAGACTTGTAAGAACGGCCCTGGAACAGTTCGATTTCGCCCGGCGATTCTTCCGTACCAGCCAGCATGGAGCCGACCATCACGGCAGAGGCACCCGCAGCGATGGCTTTAGCGATGTCGCCGGAGAAACGAATACCGCCGTCAGCGATAACCGGAATACCGGTACCTTCCAGCGCTTCAACCGCGTCAGAAACCGCAGTGATCTGTGGCACGCCCACGCCGGTGACGATACGAGTCGTACAGATAGAGCCGGGGCCAATCCCTACTTTCACCGCGCTGCAGCCGGCTTCAGCCAGTGCGCGAGCGCCAGCGCCCGTCGCGACGTTGCCGCCGATGATCTGCAGGTCAGGATATTTTGCACGGGTTTCACGGATACGCTGCAGAACGCCTTCAGAGTGGCCGTGAGAGGAGTCAATCAGCAGCACGTCAACGCCGGCCGCCACCAGCGCGTCAACACGCTCTTCGTTACCCGCGCCAGCGCCCACCGCCGCACCGACGCGCAGACGGCCATGCTCGTCTTTACAGGCGTTCGGTTTACGTTCTGCTTTCTGGAAATCTTTAACGGTGATCATGCCGCGCAGATGGAAGTTCGCATCGACAACCAGCGCTTTCTCAACACGTTTTTCGTGCATTTTAGCGAACACCACATCACGCGACTCGCCTTCACGCACGGTCACCAGACGCTCTTTCGGCGTCATGTAAACGCTGACGGGCTGGTTCAGGTCGGTCACGAAACGCACGTCACGGCCGGTAATGATACCCACCAGCTCGTTGGCTTCGGTAACAACAGGATAACCGGCAAAGCCGTTACGCTCGGTCAGCGCTTTCACTTCATGCAGGGTGGTGGTT
>JAFACP010000055.1 GCA_023425455.1 Pseudomonadota bacterium
ATGCGCAGGTGACAACAGCTCAAGCACCACGGGCACGCGCCCCTCGGCGATGGACGGCGTGCTCGCCTCACCAAACATCTCCTGCATCCGCACCGCCAGCGCCGGTGGATTATCCTCGTGATAACGAATGGCAATCCGGCTGCCGGTCGGCACAGTGTAATGCCCAGGCAGTTCACTATCCAGACGTTGACGTAATGACCAGTCGAGTAAATTCTGTAACGCCGCTTTAATATCAAGCGCTTTCAGCGCCCGCAGCGAGTGTACGCCGGTCATTTGCGGCAATAGCCACGTTTCCAGCGACGCCAGCAGCGTGTCGTCATCCACCGCCGGCCAGCCATACTGCGCCAGCCAGCGCCCGGCGCAGTGCAGGCGCAGACGATACTGCTGCGCCTCTGGCGTCCAGTTCAGCACGCCAAGCCCCTTCTCCCGAATGCCGTTCAGCATCGCCAGGTGCAACGCCTCCTCCGAGGGTTTCGCCAGCGGTCGGGTCGAGAGGGTCAGTTTACCGATCCGGATACGCCGAAACGCTTTCAGCGTCCCCTGCGCGTCATCCCACTCCACGCTATCGGATTGCGTGGTCAGCTGCGGGCACTCGCGGACCAGCGCCTCTATATCCACCGCCATCGCCTGAAGAATACGGGCATCCGGCGCGTGGCTGCCCTGCAGTAAGAGCGGCGCGATCAGCCATTCGTGTCGCGTCAGCGGGTCATCGCTGTCGAGCATCGCCCCCATGCCATTTGCCAGCTGGTAGCGTCCATCCAGCCCGCGACGTCGCGCGATCCTGTCCGGAAATGCCTGTGCCAGCAGATGCGCCATGCACCCGCTGTCAGGCTCGCCACCGCGGCTGTTAAGACGTTTGCACAGCTGCCGGGCGCGCTGCTGCCAGCTTGCCTGACTGCGCGAAAACGCCTGCACAAGATCGCCACTCCCGCCGCGTGGCGGCTCTTCAAGAATAGCCGCCAGCTTTGCCGCCGTGGCGATTTCATCCTCGCTGCGCGCTGCCACCAGCATTGCCGCCAGGCGAGGGTCATTGCCGAACGCCGCCATTCGCTGCCCGCGCGGCGTAAGACGCCCACCTTCGAGAGCGCCAAGCCGGGTGAGTAGCGTTTGCGCGGCATCCAGATTGACCGCAGGGGGCAGATCAAGCCAGCTCAGTTGAGCGGCATCCGGGCAGCCCCACTGCAGGAGATCCATCACCAGCCCGGAGAGATCGCTTTGCAATATCTCCGGCGTACTTTGCGCGGCAGCCCGCTCCGCCTGTTCTGCGCTGAGCAAATGCAGGCAAATACCGGCCTCAAGTCGCCCCGCGCGCCCTGCACGCTGCACCATCGACGCCTGGCTGATTCGCTGGGTGAGTAAACGGGTAAGCCCGCTGCGCGGATCAAAACTGGCGACCCGCTGCTGGGCGCAGTCCACAACCAGGCGGATGCCTTCGATGGTCAAACTGGTCTCCGCAATATTTGTCGCCAGCACCACCTTGCGCGTGCCGCCCGGCGCGGGAAGGATCGCCTTACGCTGCTCGGCCAGCGGCAGCGCGCCATACAGCGGACACAGCAGTACGTCCGGCCCCACGCGGGAAACCAGCTGCTCCTGTACCCGCTGGATTTCGCCCACGCCGGGTAAAAACAGCAGCAGCGATCCCGACTGCTGGCGCAGCAGGTCCGCCGTGGCGATGGCGACCGCCTCGTCGAAGCGTTGATGGGCTGGCAGCGGCTGATAGCGCCGCTCGACCGGAAATGCTCTCCCCTCAGAGACGATCACCGGCGCCTCAGGTAAGATCTGCTGCAGGCGTTCGTTGTCCAGCGTTGCCGACATAATGAGCAGCCGGAGATCCTCGCGCAGCCCCTGCTGCACATCCAGCAGCAGCGCCAGCGCCAGATCGGCCTGCAGGCTGCGCTCGTGGAACTCATCGAGGATCACCAGCCCAACGCCCGCAAGCTCCGGATCGTGTTGCAGCATCCGGGTCAGGATCCCCTCGGTCACGACCTCCAGACGCGTCGCCGGACCGACGCAGGTTTCAGCCCGCATCCGGTAACCCACTGTCTCGCCAGGCTTCTCGTTAAGCAGTTCAGCCAGACGTTGCGCCACGTTACGCGCGGCCAGCCGACGCGGCTCCAGCAGGATAATTTTCCCGTCGATCTCTCCGTGCCTGAGGATCTGCAGCGGCAGCCAGGTGGATTTACCCGCCCCGGTAGGGGCATTCAGCAACACCTGCGGGGCATGACGTAATGCCGCAAAGAGCTCAGGAAGGATAACGGCGACGGGCAATGAGGACACTAACAACTCCAGAGGGTTAACATTCGTCGGCGTACATTGTAGCATCGGCGCATATCATTACCGAGTCCCCCGTATGCCTGAGTCAAAACGGCTGTTTTTCGCCATCGAAATGCCCGCAACGATACAGAAACAGATTGTTCGCTGGCGCGCTGACCACTTCCCGCCGGAAGCGGGCCGCCCGGTGACGGCGGCCAACCTGCATCTGACGCTGGCCTTTCTCGGCGACGTCAGCGCCGAAAAACAGCGCGCGTTAGCCGCAATGGCCGGGCGCATTGTCCAGCCTGGCTTTACGCTGCAGCTTGATGACGCCGGGCAGTGGCTGCGTTCACGGGTGGTGTGGCTCGGCACCCGCCAGCCGCCGCGCGGGTTACTCCAGTTGGCCAGCATGCTGCGCGCGCAGGCCGCACGCAGCGGTTGCTATCAAAGCCCGCAGCCTTTTCATCCGCATATCACCCTGCTGCGGGATGCCGGCCGGGCCGTTGCCATCCCGCCACCAGGGTTTCACTGGACTTTTCCGGTGAACACATTTGCCCTCTGTGAATCGCAATTTTCCCAGGGACGCACCCGCTACACGACGTTACAGCGCTGGACGCTGGATAAAACCTTAAGGGATCCCGATGAAGTTTAGCCCCGCCCTGCAGCACGCCACCCTGATCCAGCGTTACAAACGCTTTCTTGCCGATGTGATCACGCCACAAGGGGAGTCGTTAACCCTGCACTGCCCCAACACCGGTGCCATGACAGGCTGTGCCACCGCTGGCGACACCGTCTGGTACTCCACGTCGGATAATGCCAAACGCAAATATCCCCACACCTGGGAGATGACCGAGACGCAGCAAGGCGCCTTTATTTGCGTGAATACCTTACGCGCCAATCAGGTTGTTAAAGAGGCGCTGATGGCGGAAAGCCTGCCTGAACTGACGGGTTACAGCAGCCTGAAAAGCGAGGTGAAGTATGGCGCAGAGGGCAGCAGAATAGACTTTATGTTACAGGCAGAAGACCGTCCTGAGTGCTATATTGAAGTCAAATCAGTGACGTTAGCGGATAACGACCATGGCTATTTCCCGGATGCAGTAACGCTACGTGGCCAGAAGCATCTGCGGGAGCTGATGAGTGTCGCGGCGGCGGGCAAGCGCGCCGTATTGCTGTTTGCAGTTCTGCATTCAGCCATTGAACGTTTTTCTCCTGCCCGCCATATCGATCCAAAATACGCGCAATTGTTGCATGAGGCACAAAAGCAGGGGGTGGAGATTTTCGCTTATAAAGCGGAACTTTCTGCCGATAATATGACTCTGAGATCCTCTCTTCCCATTGTCTTATAAGGGATTAGACGATTGACTATTAAGTGTTCTGGCCGCGTGCGCAAATACGCTTTTCCTCACAGGCTTGTCAAGTGTTACGTATAGATAATTGCCATCCGGAAAAGCATCTGCTATTTATAGCGACCTGATTTTCCCCCGACACGGGGATCGATAGTGCGTGTTAAGGAGAAGCAACATGCAAGAAGGGCAAAACCGTAAAACATCGTCCCTGAGTATTCTCGCCATCGCTGGGGTGGAGCCGTACCAGGAGAAGCCGGGCGAAGAGTATATGAACGAAGCCCAGCTGTCGCACTTCAAGCGTATTCTTGAAGCATGGCGTAATCAACTCAGGGATGAAGTCGATCGCACCGTTACACATATGCAGGATGAAGCTGCTAACTTCCCCGATCCGGTCGACCGTGCCGCTCAGGAAGAAGAGTTCAGCCTCGAACTGCGTAACCGTGACCGCGAACGCAAACTGATCAAAAAGATCGAAAAAACGCTGAAAAAGGTTGAAGACGAAGATTTTGGCTACTGCGAATCCTGCGGTGTTGAAATTGGTATTCGTCGCCTGGAAGCGCGTCCAACCGCCGATCTGTGCATCGACTGTAAAACGCTGGCAGAAATTCGCGAAAAACAGATGGCTGGTTAATACCGGTTCTCTATACACAACATCATTTATGCTGCCGCAGGGCGACACATCCGCTCATTCCCGGGCGCTTACGCGGGTAAGCGCCCGGAGTGAGCAGAGGCAGGGGCAGCCTGAAGGATGACGTGTATATCACTACGAAGGCGGGAGTCACCCTCGCCTTGTTACTGTCGATATGTCTGAATCTCATTATATTGGGCGCTTCGCGCCGTCTCCTTCCGGTGAACTACACTTCGGCTCGTTAATCGCCGCGCTCGGCAGCTATCTGCAGGCTCGCGCCCGTCAGGGCACATGGCTTGTACGTATCGAAGATATTGACCCTCCTCGTGAAGTTCCCGGTGCAGCAGACACCATCCTGCGTCAGCTGGCGCATTACGGTCTGCACTGGGACGGCGACGTTCTCTGGCAGTCTGCGCGTTATGACGCGTACCGCGAACGGCTGGCCTGGCTGGCGGAGCAGGGATTGTCCTACAACTGCACCTGTACCCGCGCGCGCATACAGAGCGTGGGCGGCGTCTATGACGGCCACTGCCGCACCCTGAATAACGGCCCCGGGCAGGCAGCAGTTCGCCTGCGTCAACACGCGCCGGTGACCCATTTCACCGATCTGCTTTCCGGCAACATTCAGGCAGATGAACGTCTGGCCCGGGAAGATTTTATCATTCACCGCCGCGACGGCCTGTTCGCCTATAACCTCGCCGTGGTGGTCGACGATCATTTCCAGGGCGTGACGGAGATTGTGCGCGGCGCTGATCTGGTTGAACCGACCGTGCGGCAAATATCGCTCTGGCAACAGTTTGGCTGGACGGCGCCGGACTACATTCATCTGCCGTTGGCCCGCAATGCGCAGGGCAATAAGCTGTCAAAACAGAATCATGCTCCCGCGCTGCCCGAGGGCGACCCGCGCCCGGTTTTGATCGACGCCCTGCGTTTTCTCAACCAGAATGTAACCAACGAATGGCAAGATCTGCGTATTGACCAACTGCTGGAACTGGCGGTCTCTCGCTGGACGCTCAGGGACGTGGCAAAAATCCAGCATTCTCAAATGCGTTGCGCTGAGCTATGATTAGCCGCTTTTTTCATAACAAAACACACTACGAGGTGTACTATTTTTACCCGAGTCGCTAATTTTTGCCGTAAAGTGCTAAGCCGCGAAGAGAGCATGGCGAACGAGGCTATTGCCCAATCTCATATGTCGGTTATTCCGCGTGAGCAGCACACTATTTCCCGCAAAGATATCAGTGAAAATGCCCTCAAGGTGCTCTATCGTCTGAATAAAGCGGGCTATGAAGCGTATCTCGTTGGCGGTGGGGTTCGCGATTTACTGCTGGGCAAAAAACCGAAAGATTTTGACGTCACCACCAGCGCCACGCCGGAACAGGTTCGCAAATTGTTCCGTAACTGCCGCCTGGTTGGCCGCCGCTTCCGTCTCGCCCACGTCATGTTTGGCCCGGAAATTATCGAAGTGGCGACCTTCCGGGGTCATCACGAAGGCAGTCCATCCGATCGCACCACCTCCCAGCGCGGCCAAAACGGCATGCTGCTGCGCGACAATATCTTTGGTTCGATTGAAGAAGACGCCCAGCGCCGCGATTTCACCATCAACAGCCTCTATTACAGCGTGGCGGATTTCACCGTGCGTGACTATGTCGGTGGAATGCAGGATCTGAAAGCGGGGATGATTCGCCTGATCGGTACGCCAGAGACGCGCTATCGTGAAGATCCGGTGCGAATGCTGCGTGCCGTGCGTTTTGCCGCAAAGCTGAATATGCGTATCAGCCCGGAAACGGGCGAGCCTATTCCGCGTCTGGCGACGCTTATCAACGATGTGCCGCCAGCACGTCTGTTTGAAGAGTCGCTGAAGCTGCTGCAGGCTGGCTACGGCTTCGAAACCTACACGCTGCTGCGCGAATACAGCCTGTTCCAGCCGCTGTTCCCGACCATCACCCGCTACTTTACCGAGAGCGGCGACAGCCCGATGGAACGGATGATCGCCCAGGTGCTGAAAAATACCGATACCCGCATTCACAACGATATGCGCGTAAATCCGGCGTTTCTGTTCGCGGCGATGTTCTGGTATCCCCTGCTGGAGACCGCACAGCGCATCGCGCAGGAGAGCGGTTTAGCCTATTACGATGCGTTCGCGCTGGCGACAAACGACGTGCTTGATGAAGGCTGTCGCACGCTGGCAATCCCGAAACGCATCACCACCCTGGTCCGCGATATCTGGCAGCTTCAGCTGCGGATGTCCCGTCGTCAGGGCAAACGCGCGTGGAAGCTGATGGAGCATCCAAAATTCCGCGCCGCGTTCGATCTGCTCTCCCTGCGTGCTGAAACGGAAAAAAGCCAGGAGCTGCAGCGTCTTGCGCAGTGGTGGGGGGAATTCCAGGTTTCTGCGCCACCGGAACAGAAAGATATGCTGACCAATCTGGATGACGATCCGGCGCCGCGCCGTCG
>JAFACP010000069.1 GCA_023425455.1 Pseudomonadota bacterium
GAACGCGCCTTTGACGTGAAAGGCCAGCGACAGACACACTACCGTGAACAGCAAAAAACAGCTGACCACGCCCGCCAGGTTGTGCTTAATCTTCACACTATCCTCCTGCTTTTTCACGCTCAAATACGCATTCGTCTCGTGGACGCCCGGACAGATAAAGCCGTGTGGCAATCCTTGCCCAAGCCCGCACCCGGTTCTGCGATAATAAGTAGCCGTTGATAGCTAATACGATTAAACTAACCACCTGTTATTGTTTTAAGAAATGTATTCAGGGCGTCATGGAATGGTGAGCTGCGCCCCTGACACGCAAAACAGTAGCCCAAAAAACCTCTTCATTCAACAACTTACTGGTAAACAAGAAGTTAGCCTCCGTGAATATAAACGTCGCAGACTTGTTAAACGGGAATTACATCCTGTTATTATTTGTGGTACTGGCACTGGGCCTTTGCCTGGGTAAATTGCGCCTGGGTTCAGTTCAACTTGGTAATTCCATTGGCGTTTTAGTCGTCTCATTATTATTAGGTCAGCAGCATTTCAGCATTAACACGGACGCGCTCAACTTAGGCTTTATGCTGTTTATTTTTTGTGTTGGCGTGGAAGCAGGCCCCAACTTTTTTTCTATTTTCTTTCGTGACGGCAAAAATTACCTGATGCTGGCGCTGGTGATGGTCGGCAGCGCCCTGCTGATCGCTCTCGGTCTGGGGAAACTGTTTGGCTGGGATATCGGGCTAACGGCCGGTATGCTGGCAGGCTCAATGACCTCCACGCCGGTGCTGGTGGGCGCGGGCGATACCCTGCGCCACTCCGGGATGGCTGGCTCACAGCTCTCCACCGCCCTCGATCACCTGAGCCTCGGCTATGCCCTGACCTATCTGATTGGTCTGGTCAGTCTGATTGTCGGCGCCCGTTACCTGCCGAAATTACAGCATCAGGATCTGCAGACCAGCGCCCAGCAGATTGCTCGCGAACGCGGCCTCGACACCGACAGCAAACGTAAAGTCTACCTGCCGGTTATTCGCGCCTACCGCGTTGGGCCAGAGCTGGTTGCCTGGGCCGATGGTAAAAACCTGCGCGAGCTGGGCATTTACCGGCAGACAGGCTGCTATATCGAACGTATTCGCCGTAACGGTATTCTGGCGAACCCCGACGGTGACGCGGTGCTGCAGATGGGTGATGACATCGCACTGGTTGGCTACCCGGACGCGCACGCCCGCCTCGACCCAAGCTTCCGCAACGGCAAAGAGGTCTTTGACCGCGATCTGCTTGACATGCGCATCGTCACCGAAGAGATAGTGGTGAAAAACCATAATGCCGTTGGCCGCCGCCTGGCGCAGCTCAAGCTGACCGACCACGGCTGCTTCTTAAACCGGGTGATCCGCAGCCAGATTGAGATGCCTATTGACGATAACGTGGTGCTGAACAAAGGCGACGTGCTGCAGGTCAGCGGCGACACGCGACGCGTCAAAACGGTTGCCGACCGCATCGGCTTTATCTCGATTCACAGCCAGGTGACCGACCTGCTGGCATTTTGTGCCTTCTTTATTGTCGGCCTGATGATTGGGATGATCACCTTCCAGTTCAGCAACTTTAGCTTTGGCATCGGCAATGCCGCCGGATTACTGTTCGCCGGAATCATGCTCGGCTTCCTGCGGGCAAACCACCCCACCTTCGGTTATATCCCTCAGGGTGCGCTGAATATGGTGAAAGAGTTTGGTCTGATGGTCTTTATGGCTGGCGTGGGCCTGAGCGCCGGCAGCGGGATTGGCAACAGCCTGGGGACCGTGGGCTGGCAGATGCTGCTCTCCGGTCTTATCGTTAGCCTGGTGCCGGTGGTGATCTGCTTCCTGTTTGGCGCCTATGTGCTGCGCATGAACCGCGCGCTGCTCTTTGGGGCGATGATGGGGGCACGAACCTGCGCTCCGGCAATGGAGATTATCAGCGATACCGCGCGCAGCAATATCCCGGCGCTGGGCTATGCCGGAACCTACGCAATTGCTAACGTGCTGCTGACCTTAGCCGGTACGCTTATCATCATTATCTGGCCAGGGCTCGGATAACTCTTAACTTTGCGCATATCCGAAATAATTTTTGTTATGCGCAGAACTTTTCAATCAGGGGGCAGTCATAACTAGTGCCACTGCTTTTCTTTGATGTCCCCAATTTGTGGAGCCCATCAACCCCGCCGTTTTGGTGCAAGGTTGATGGGTTTTTTGTTGCCTGAAATCCGCCAGGTACTCCGCGAATACTCCGCGTTATCGCCCCCGATCCCGCGAGCTGGCATTAACCGCCGCCCTCTCCCGCAATCCTTCCCACCATCGTGCGGATCGCCTCACGCGACAGGGGCTGCCGGTCGGTCACGCAGTGTAGCGTCATGCCCTCAATAAACCCATCCAGCGCACGGGCGGTGGCAGGATCAAACCACTGTTCAAGCGTGGTCTGGCTCATTTTCATCCAGTCCTGCATCACCGCTTTCAGCGCCGGGCTGCGGTTCATAAAGGCGTACAGCTGGTACATCAGCGCCATATTGTGCGGCGAGGTGACGTCCGGGCTGTGGATCAGCGTGGTGATGGACTCGCAGGCCATCTGCCGGTCGGTAACCCCGGCGAAAAAGTCCCGGTACTGCTGTGACATCTGGCGGGTGAACCACGTGAACGCCTCTTCGATCAGCGGCTCTTTTCCGTCGAAATAGTAGGTCATCGACCCCAGCGGTACCCCCGCGCAGCGGGCAATTTTACGGTGCGTGACGGCATGAATGCCGTGCTCGGCGATGGCGTTCAGCGTCGCCTGGAGGATCTTCTCCCGGCGGTTGGGGTCATTCGGTGGTCTGCTCATCATTTCCTCATCCGGTTTGTGTACAAATGTACACAAACTTGGTAGTGTTGTCGCTATTGTTGTACTTCTGGTGCGGACCGCAATGACGCTAACCTCCCCCCGTAAAGCCCTGCAACTGCGTTTGTGGGCGCTGTTTATGTTCTTCTTTATTCCCGGCTTACTGATGGCCTCGTGGGCGACGCGGACCCCTGCCATTCGCGATATTTTATCCGTGTCGACGGCGGAGATGGGTATTGTGCTGTTTGGCCTGTCGATTGGCTCGATGAGCGGCATTCTCTGCTCGGCCATACTGGTAAAACGCTTTGGCACGCGGGCGGTGATCCGCACCACGATGTGCTGCGCGGTATCTGGCATGCTGGTTTTAAGCGTCGCACTGTGGCTGGCTTCTCCCGTGCTGTTTGCGCTGGGGCTGACGATATTTGGCGGCAGCTTCGGCGCCTCCGAAGTGGCGATTAACGTCGAGGGGGCGGCCGTTGAGCGCGAGATGAATAAAACCGTGCTGCCGATGATGCACGGCTTTTATAGCTTCGGCACGCTGGCCGGCGCCGGGGTGGGAATGGCGCTGACGGCGTCGGGAATAGCCGCCAGCCAGCATATTCTGCTGGCGGCGCTGATCTGTATTGTACCGATACTGACGGGTATCAGGGCTATCCCTGAGGGCACCGGCAAAAACTCCGCTGAGCAACAAAAATCGCAGGAGAAGGGGCTGCCGTTCTACCGCGATATTCAGTTAATGCTGATTGGTGTGGTGGTGCTGGCGATGGCCTTTGCCGAAGGGTCAGCCAATGACTGGCTGCCGCTGTTGATGGTTGACGGTCACGGATTTAGCCCCACCTCCGGATCGCTTATCTACGCCGGTTTCACGCTGGGAATGACCGTCGGGCGCTTTACCGGCGGCTGGTTTATCGACCGCTACAGCCGCGTTGCGGTCGTTCGCGCCAGCGCTCTGCTCGGCGGACTTGGCATCGCGATGATTATTTTTGTCGATGTCGACTGGATTGCCGGTGTGTCGGTCATCCTGTGGGGGCTCGGTGCCTCCCTCGGCTTCCCGCTCACTATCTCAGCCGCCAGCGATACCGGGCCCGATGCGCCAGGGCGCGTCAGCGTGGTGGCGACAACGGGCTATCTCGCCTTCCTTGTCGGACCGCCGCTGCTGGGCTTCCTCGGCGAACACTACGGGTTGCGTAGCGCCATGCTGGTGGTATTAGGGTTAGTCATAATTGCCGCACTGGTGGCTCGCGCGGTCGCCAAACCACAAACAGAACACCCCGTAATGGAGAAGGGATATGAGCGTTAAACTGATCGCAGTCGACATGGATGGTACGTTTCTGAGCGACGAGAAGACCTACAATCGCGCACGTTTTCTGGCGCAATATGCGCGTATGAAGCAGCAGGGCATTCGCTTTGTGGTCGCCAGCGGGAATCAGTACTACCAGCTGATCTCGTTTTTTCCGGAGATCGCGCATGAGATTGCCTTTGTGGCGGAAAATGGCGGCTGGGTGGTGGACGCCGGAGAAGATGTGTTCAACGGTGAGCTGTCGAAATCCCATTTTGCTACCGTCGCCGCCCTGTTAAGCGACGTGCCGGACGTGGAGATCATCGCCTGCGGGAAAAACAGCGCCTACACCCTGAAAACCTATGATGAAGCCTTCAGGGCGCTTGCTGCGCAGTATTACCATCGTCTGGAGATGGTGGATAATTTCGACCACCTCAACGATATT
>JAFACP010000081.1 GCA_023425455.1 Pseudomonadota bacterium
GCCGTTACAACACCGATGGGCAGTTCCGCGGCGGTCAGAGCAAGACGGGCGATAATATCCGCAACCAGCAACGTGGCGGCACCGGCAATCGCCGAGGCCGGCAGCAAGGTCCGGTGATCGGTGATGCCGCACAGCCGCAGCATATGCGGGATCACTAACCCAATAAAACCAATGGCACCGGCGAGGGCTACGCTAACCCCCACCATCCAGCCAATGGCGATCACCAGCAGATTACGCCACAGCCCCAGTGACATTCCGAGCTGTCGGGCGGATGTTTCGCCCAGCGCCAGAATATTGAGCGCCTGCGACTGGCAGCAAACCCACAGGATAGCCGGCAGCAATAGCACCATTAGCCACCCCTGTCGCCAGTCCACGCCGCCAAATCCCCCCATCATCCAGTACATCAGCTGACGGAGATCGAATGAGGTGGAGAAATAGACCGCCCAGGTCATTAACGCACTGCAGATGATCCCCAGCGCCACGCCGGCAAGCAACAGCCGGCTGGTTGACAGATGCCGTCTCGCGAAGCGCAGCAGGATAACGGTAATCAGCAACGCCCCAATAATGGCGCTCAGACTGATGCCCCACGCCGGGAGCTGACCGCCACCAAGCATAACCGCGGCTATCAGCCCTACTCCCGCGCCGTTAGAGACCCCCAGCAGCCCGGGTTCGGCGAGCGGATTTTCAAACAACGCCTGCATGATGGTGCCACACAGCGCCAGCGTAGCCCCCACCAGGATCACTGCCAGCGTTCTTGGCAGGCGAATTTGCCAGACAAAAAGCTGCCCGTCGGCGCTAAACCAGCTTTCCGGGCCCAGCCACCTTTCACCGGCGCACAGGCTGACCGCCGTGGCGACAACAAGCAACAGCACGAGCAGAAGCAGGCGACGGAGGTCTGACTGGTGCTGACGACGGGAGAAATCAAGCATGGACATTGTTTTATCAGGCTAAGATGTGTTTGATTTTACGGTTGGTTTGCCAGCGAGCGCAAAGAAAAAAGGCCGCAGATGCGGCCTTTTTAGTTAGTTCATATTACTCTGCTTTTGGCGTTGCGTTTTCGACACGGCTTTTTAACTTCTGGCCGGGTCTGAAGGTCACCACGCGGCGGGCTGTAATGGGAATATCTTCCCCCGTCTTCGGGTTACGACCCGGACGTTGGTTTTTGTCGCGCAAATCAAAATTACCAAAGCCGGAGAGTTTTACCTGTTCACCGTTTTCCAGAGCACGACGGATCTCTTCGAAAAACAGCTCTACCAGCTCTTTGGCATCCCGTTTGCTAAGCCCAAGCTTATCAAACAGATATTCTGACATTTCAGCTTTTGTAAGCGCCATAGGTTCAATCCCTCAATGATGCCTGGAATCGCTCTTTTAATGCCTCTACGCATCTGGCAACGGTAGCGGCAATCTCCTCTTCTTCGAGTGTACGGCTGGTATCCTGAAGGATAAGGCTGATAGCGAGGCTCTTGAAACCTTCCGCTACACCCTTGCCGCGGTACACGTCAAATAAGTTTACGCCAACTACCTGATTTACGCCAACTTTCTTACATTCGGCCAAAATATCTGCTGCAGGCACATTTTCTGCCACCACAACGGCAATATCACGGCGGTTAGCCGGGAAGCGAGAAACCTCCTGCGCCTGAGGAATGACGCGGTCTGCAACCGGGTTCCACTCCAGCTCGAACACGATGGTACGGCCATTCAGGTCCAGCTTGCGTTCCAGCTCCGGGTGAACAACACCAATGAAACCAACGCGTTTGCCGTCTAAATAAATGGCCGCGCTCTGGCCAGGATGCAGGGCTGGAATCGCTTCCGCGCGGAATTCAATTTCAGATAATTTACCGGTCAGATCAAGAATCGCTTCCAGATCGCCCTTCATATCGTAGAAATCAACGGTGCCTTTTGCCAGGTCCCAGTGCTCTTCATAGCGGTTGCCGCTGATGGCACCAGCCAGCATGAGATCCTGACGGATGCCCAAATTAGCCTGATTATCGGGCACAAAGCGCAAACCACTTTCGAAAATGCGTACGCGGTTCTGCTGACGATTCTGGTTGTAGACGATAGTCCCCAGCAGGCCGGTCCACAGAGACAGACGCATGGCGGACATTTCACTGGAGATCGGGCTTGGCAGGATCAACGCCTGCTGAGCCGGGTGGATCAGCTGCTGCAGCTTTGGATCGACAAAGCTGTAGGTAATCACTTCCTGGTAGCCTTTGTCGTTGAGCATGGTTTTTACACGCTTCAGCGACAGGCTGGCCTCGCGATGGGTACCCATCACCAGACCCGCCTGTACCGGCTCGTCCGGGATGTTGTTATAGCCATACACGCGGGCCACTTCTTCAACCAGATCTTCTTCGATTTCCATATCGAAACGCCAGGATGGCGCAACGGCTTTCCATTCGTCCTGGCCTTCAGTCACGTCACAGCCGAGACGACGCAGAATATCGCTCACCTGCGCATCGGCAATCGGGTGACCGATCAGGCGATCCAGCTTGCTGCGACGCAGGGTGATGGTTGCGCGCTTCGGCAGCGTCGTTTCACTGGTGACGTCGATAACCGGCCCGGCCTCGCCGCCGCAGATGTCAATCAGCAGACGGGTAGCACGTTCCATCGCTTTATACTGCAGAGCAGGATCAACCCCACGCTCATAACGATGAGAGGCGTCAGTGTGCAGACCGTGACGACGTGCGCGACCGGTGATAGAAAGCGGGCTGAAGAATGCACATTCCAGCAGAACGTTTTGCGTTTCATCGTTCACGCCGGAGTGTTCGCCACCAAAGATACCGCCCATTGCCAGCGCTTTGTTATGATCCGCGATGACCAGCGTATCAGCGCTCAGTTTCGCTTCGCTGCCGTCCAGCAGCACCAGAGCTTCACCCTCTTTCGCCATGCGAACCACAATACCGCCTTCGATACGATCTTTATCGAAGGCGTGCATTGGCTGACCCAGCTCCAGCAGAACGTAGTTGGTAACGTCAACCACCGCATCGATAGAGCGGATACCGCAGCGACGCAGCTTCTCTTTCATCCACAGCGGCGTAGGTGCCTTAACGTTGATGCCTTTCACCACGCGACCAAGATAGCGCGGGCATGCATCAGCCGCCTCAACCTGGATAGGCAGCGTGTCGCTGATGGTCGCCTCTACCGGCAGGATCTCCGGTGCATTCAGTTCGGTCTGATTCAGGACGGCCACATCACGCGCGACGCCGATAATACCTAAACAGTCGGCGCGGTTAGGGGTCACGCTGATTTCGATGGTGCTGTCATCAAGCTGCAGGTATTCACGAATATCGGTACCGACTGGCGCATCCAGCGGCAGCTCGATGATGCCGCTGTGGTCATCAGAAATGCCCAGTTCAGAGAACGAGCACAGCATACCTTCCGACGGCTCGCCACGCAGTTTCGCGGCTTTAATTTTGAAATCACCCGGCAGCACCGCGCCCACGGTCGCTACCGCCACTTTCAGGCCCTGGCGGCAATTTGGTGCGCCGCAGACGATATCCAGCAGGCGATCGCCACCGACGTTCACTTTTGTCACGCGCAGTTTGTCGGCATTCGGATGCTGACCGCATTCAACCACTTCTCCGACGACCACGCCGTTGAACGCGCCAGCGACCGGCTCGACGCCGTCCACTTCCAGACCCGCCATGGTGATCTGACTGGAAAGTGCTTCGCTATCGAGGGAAGTGTTCACCCATTCGCGTAACCACAGTTCACTAAATTTCATTGTTCTGTCCTGCCCTTATTTAAACTGTTTGAGGAAACGCAGATCGTTTTCGAAGAATGCGCGCAAGTCGGTCACGCCGTAGCGCAGCATGGTCAGACGTTCCATGCCCATACCGAAGGCGAAGCCGGAGTAGACTTCCGGATCGATACCCACATTACGCAGCACATTTGGATGCACCATGCCGCAGCCCAGCACTTCCAGCCATTTGCCGTTTTTACCCATCACGTCAACTTCCGCAGAAGGTTCGGTGAACGGGAAGTAGGACGGACGGAAACGGATCTGCAGATCTTCTTCAAAGAAATTACGCAGGAAGTCGTGCAGCGTCCCCTTGAGGTTGGTAAAGCTGATGTTTTTATCAACGATCAGGCCTTCCATCTGATGGAACATTGGGGTGTGCGTCTGGTCATAATCGTTACGGTACACGCGGCCCGGCGCGATGATGCGAATAGGCGGTGCCTGCTCTTTCATCGTGCGGATCTGAACGCCAGAGGTCTGCGTGCGCAGCAGACGCGTCGCGTCAAACCAGAAAGTGTCGTGGTCAGCACGTGCCGGATGATGGCCTGGAATATTCAGGGCATCGAAGTTGTGGTAGTCATCTTCGATTTCCGGGCCAGTCGCCACGGTAAAGCCGAGCTCACCGAAGAAACTTTCAATACGATCAATAGTACGGGTGACCGGGTGCAGACCACCGTTCTCAATACGGCGACCCGGCAGAGAGACGTCGATTGTTTCGGCCGCAAGACGCGCATTCAGCACTGCACTTTCCAGCGCGGCTTTACGCGCGTTCAGCGCCTGCTGTACCTGCTCTTTGGCTTCGTTAATCACCGCGCCCGCTGCCGGACGCTCTTCAGCAGGCAGCTCACGCAGGGTAGTCATTTGAAGGGTCAGATGCCCTTTCTTGCCCAGATATTCGACGCGGACATTGTCTAACGCGGCAACATCTGAGGCCTGGTTAATGGCGGCCGTTGCACTGGCAACCAGCTCTGCGAGATGTGACATGGTTTTCCTCATTATGTCGGTGCGGACACCGATTTGGTGGACTTAATCTCTCGAATTTAGACACAAAAAAAGCCTCCATCGGGAGGCTTATCTGGCGCTGTTTTTCGTTTCATCTTTCACGCGCTAGCCTCCTGAATTCAGGTGCTAAAGTAAAAGAAGAAGCGGAAAATAGCAGCATTCATGCTTGCGTTACCTTGTGTGGTAAAACCGTTAAGGCCTTATTGAAAAGGTTGCACGGATAAATGTCAATCTTCTGGCCGGGTTATATCCCAAATAAATCAAGTTATAACAGGGCGGCAAGTGAGTGAGCTTAAATGAAAAGAGGGAGCAAAGCCCCCTCTTTCAACTGGCTTATGCCAGAGCTGCTTTCGCTTTTTCGACCAGAGCGGTGAACGCTACTTTATCGAATACTGCGATGTCAGCCAGGATCTTACGGTCGATTTCAACAGAGG
>JAFACP010000097.1 GCA_023425455.1 Pseudomonadota bacterium
ATCATGATCCCTAACGCCAGCGCCGACCATAAGCTGCAGCAGCCGAAACGAATACGTCTGCACGTCACCGGCATTCTTCAGCTGAGTGGCCAGCTCGATCACAGTTTTGCGATGGTACCGATGGAGGACGCCCGTCAGTATCTGGATATGGGCGACAGCGTGACCGGTATCGCCATTAAAGTGCAGGACGTCTTTAACGCCAATAAGCTGGTGCGCGATGCAGGCGGCGTGACCAACAGCTATGTCTACATCAAGAGCTGGATCGGCACCTACGGATATATGTACCGTGATATCCAGATGATCCGCGCCATTATGTATCTGGCGATGGTGCTGGTGATTGGCGTGGCCTGTTTCAATATCGTCTCGACGCTGGTGATGGCGGTGAAAGACAAGAGTGGCGACATTGCGGTGCTGCGCACTCTTGGCGCGAAAGACGGTCTTATCCGCGCCATCTTCGTCTGGTATGGTTTGCTGGCCGGGCTGCTGGGCAGCGTCTGCGGCGTGGTGATTGGGGTGGTGGTTTCCCTGCAGCTGACGCCGATCATCAACGGCATTGAAACGCTTATCGGCCATCAGTTCCTGTCGGGCGATATCTATTTTATTGACTTCCTGCCGTCGGAATTACACTGGCTGGACGTCATTTATGTGCTGGTGACAGCACTTTTACTGAGTCTGCTGGCAAGCTGGTACCCGGCGCGTCGCGCAAGCCGTATCGATCCGGCGAGGGTATTAAGTGGTCAGTAATTACGTCATGATTTGTCGTGTTACGCACGGGGTCATTCAGGCTGCCTGAAGGATGCAGTGTAGAGCCGCCAAATCAGAAAGAGGAATGCGTCATGTATTACGGATTTGATATTGGCGGCACTAAAATTGCCCTCGGGGTGTTTGATGAAAACCGGACGTTGCAGTGGGAAACCCGGGTGCCCACACCGCGTGACAGCTACGAACAATTCTTAACCGCCATCACCACGCTGGTGGCGCAGGCGGATACGCGCTTTGGCGTGAAAGGCGCCGTCGGCATTGGTATTCCGGGCATGCCCGAAACTGACGACGGCACCCTGTATGCCGCCAACGTCCCTGCGGCCAGCGGCAAACCCCTGCGCGCTGACCTTTCAGCCCGCCTTGAACGCGATGTGCGTCTGGATAACGATGCCAACTGTTTTGCCCTGTCGGAGGCCTGGGATGACGAGTTTCGTCAGTACCCGCTGGTGATGGGGCTGATCCTCGGCACGGGGGTGGGTGGCGGCATCGTCGTCGACGGGAAAGCTATCGCCGGTCGCAGCTACATTACCGGGGAGTTTGGCCATATTCGCCTGCCGGTTGATGCGCTGGAGCGGGTGGGGCGCGATTTTCCGCTTACGCGCTGCGGCTGTGGTCAGCACGGCTGCATCGAAAACTACCTTTCAGGCCGTGGGTTTGCATGGCTTTACGAACACTTCTATCATCAGAAACTTGAGGCTCCGCAAATCATTGCCCTGTGGGAGCAGGGGGATGCGCAGGCGCGTGAGCACGTCGAGCGTTACCTTGATTTGCTGGCGGTGTGTCTGGGGAATATTCTGACCATCGTCGACCCGGATCTGCTGGTGATCGGGGGAGGGCTGTCAAATTTCACTGCGATTACGGAACAGTTGTCCGGGCGTCTGCCCCGACATTTATTGCCGGTCGCCCGCGTGCCGCGCATTGAACGCGCGCGACACGGGGACGCAGGAGGCATGCGCGGAGCCGCATTCCTTCATCTCACCGATTAGTCAACGAGGTTACTATGCTGTCGCGTCGCTCAGGTCGACTCAGCCGTTTTCGCAAAAACAAACGCCGCTTGCGCGAGCGTCTGCGTCAACGGATCTTTTTCAGCGAAGTGGGAATTCCAGACGCGATGGATAAACCCAGAGTGGTGGTGCTGACCGGGGCGGGGATCTCCGCCGAGTCCGGGATCCGCACCTTTCGCGCCGCCGATGGTCTGTGGGAAGAGCACCGCGTTGAAGATGTGGCGACGCCGGAAGGATTCGCCCGCGATCCCGATCTGGTGCAGGCGTTTTATAATGCGCGTCGTCGCCAGCTTCAGCAGCCGGAGATTAGGCCAAATGCCGCACATCTGGCCCTGGCCCGGCTTGAGGAGGCGCTGGGGGACCGCTTTTTGCTGATCACCCAGAACATCGACAACCTGCACGAACGGGCGGGTAACCACAATATCATCCATATGCACGGTGAACTGCTTAAGGTGCGCTGCGCCTGGAGCGGGCAGGTGCTGGAGTGGAAAGAGGACGTTCTGCCGGAGGACAAATGCCACTGCTGTCAGTTCCCGGCGCGCCTGCGTCCGCACGTCGTCTGGTTTGGGGAAATGCCGCTGGGCATGGATGAGATCTACAGCGCACTGGCGACGGCAGACGTGTTTATCGCCATTGGCACCTCCGGGCACGTCTACCCGGCAGCCGGGTTTGTCCATGAGGCGCGGCTGCACGGCGCGCATACGGTGGAGCTCAACCTGGAGCCGAGCCAGGTCGGCAGCGAGTTTGAAGAGAAACACTACGGCCTGGCAAGTTCGGTGGTCCCGGCGTTTGTCGATAAGCTGCTGAAAGGGCTGTAAAGGTCTGTCTCTTCGGTAAAGGCACCCGTCTGACGGGTGCCTTTTTGCGTCATTAGCGGAAGAACGCCAGCGTTTTTTCCAGCGATTTGGCCTGTTCGTCCAGCGACATCGCCGCCGCCGAGATCTGCTGGACCAGCGACGCATTTTGCTGCGTGGTGCTGTCCATCTGGTTAACGGCGGTGCTGACCTGGCTGATGCCCCGGTTCTGCTCGTCCAGCGCCTGCACGATCTCGTTAATCACCAGATGGACGTGGGAAACGGCCTCAATGATCTGCTTCATCATTCCGCCGGTTTCATTCACCAGCTCGACCCCTTTACTGACCCGTCCGGATGATTCTGC
>JAFACP010000111.1 GCA_023425455.1 Pseudomonadota bacterium
GAATACGTGGGTTTTGCAGCTCCAGTTTGCCGCTCGCCGGATCGATGCAGTAGCCTTTTTCCGTGATGGTCAGCGAGACAATCGCCACCTGCGGCTCGCAGAACTTTTCGATAATAGCGGGCAGTGAATCGAGCTTCGCGTTCAGGCACTCATGCACCGCGCCGACAACAATCGGTTGATTTCCGTCAGCGCCTTTCTCCAGCACCGTATACAGATGATCCTGGGCGCGGAGCTGGCTCATCATTACGTCGCCGCTGAAAAGGCTAATCTCGCATATCCCCCAGTCGCCCCCCTTTGCATTCAGCACCCGGTTTGTTAACAACGCCTGATGGGCGCGATGAAAGGCGCCAAACCCTAAATGGACGATGCGCGAACGCAGCTGCCGGCGATCGTAGCGCGGGAGCTGAACCTTCGCAGGAAGCGTAACGGAGGCAATAGTCTTCATGAAATACACACCTGATTAACCATTAATTAACAATGTCAGTGTAAAGTTATATGACAACAAATTAAATTGGTAAGCCTTAAATATCCCTGTTCTGTGAGTTTGATCAATGAACGTCGCGGCGTATATTGACCCTTCGCGCGAAGCATGTATGGTAGTCGTCATATGAGTGACTGATATTGGTATAACAACTTAAGAGGGTGGGATAATGGAACAAACCTGGCGTTGGTACGGGCCGAACGATCCGGTTTCTCTTGATGATGTACGCCAGGCTGGCGCAACGGGTGTCGTTACGGCGCTGCATCATATTCCGAATGGTCAGGTGTGGCCGGTTGAGGAAATTAAGCAGCGTCAGGCGTTGCTGGCGGAAAAAGGATTGAGCTGGTCGGTGGTGGAAAGCATCCCGGTGCATGAAGAGATCAAAACCCATTCGGGCGCATACGATACCTGGATTGCAAATTATCAGCAGAGTATCCGTAACCTTGCCGCCTGCGGGATTGACACCGTCTGCTACAACTTTATGCCTGTTCTCGACTGGACGCGCACCGACCTGGAGTATCCGTTGCCAGATGGTTCACGGGCGCTGCGCTTCGATCAGATCGCCTTTGCTGCATTCGAGCTGCATATTCTTAAGCGCGAAGGTGCAAAAGCGGACTACAGCGCGGAAGAGCAGCAGCAGGCGCAGGCCTGGTTTAATGCCGCCAGCGCCGCAGACATTGAAAAGCTGACCCGCAATATCATTGCCGGCCTGCCGGGAGCGGAAGAGGGCTATACGCTGGACCAGTTCCGCGCGCGTCTGGCGGAATACGGTGATATCGACAAAAATCAGCTGCGCGAAAATATGGCCTATTTCCTGCGCGCGATTGTGCCGGTGGCTGAAGAGGCGGGCGTGCGCCTGGCGGTTCACCCGGACGATCCTCCGCGTCCAATCCTCGGCCTGCCGCGTATCGTTTCGACGATTGACGATATGCAGTGGCTGAAAGAGACGGTAGACAGCATTTATAACGGCTTCACCATGTGCACCGGTTCTTATGGCGTGCGTGCAGACAACGATCTGGTGCGGATGATTGAGGCCTTTGGCGATCGCATCCACTTCACGCACCTGCGTGCGACCTGTCGTGAAGAGAACCCAAAAACCTTCCATGAAGCCGCGCACCTGAACGGTGACGTGAACATGGTGGCGGTGGTTGACGCCATTCTGGCTGAAGAGAAACGGCGTACAGACGCGGGCGATTTACGCGCGATTCCGTTCCGTCCCGATCACGGGCACCAGATGCTGGACGATCTGCGTAAAAAGACAAACCCTGGCTACTCTGCCATCGGTCGTCTGAAAGGGATGGCTGAGGTTCGCGGTATAGAACTGGCGCTCAAGATGACCAGGTATCCGGAGCTTCTGTAGCGCGGTTGTACCCGACCTGTAAAAAAACCGGCCATTGAGCCGGTTTTTTTCGTCTTTTTGCCTGCGGGCACAGTTAATCTGCGCGGCCCATATAGCGTTTTTCTTCAATATGGATACGGATTTTTTCTCCGGCAGAGAGGTATTCCGGCACCTGCACAACCAGCCCGGTTGTCAGGGTCGCGGGTTTGTTGCGGGCGCTTGCTGAAGCCCCTTTAATGCCTGGTGCGGTTTCCACAATTTCCAGATCCACCGTCTGCGGCAGCTCCAGCGCCAGCAGCTGGCCATCCCAGGTCAGCACCTGCATGTCCGGCATTCCGCCTTCCGGCATAAACTGCAGCTCTTCTTCGATCTGATCTTTGGTGAAGATATACGGCGTGTAATCTTCTTTATCCATGAAGACGTACTCGTTGCCGTCGATGTAGGAGAAATCGACATAGCGGCGCGTCAGGGTGACGGTATCAACAATATCATCGCCTTTAAAACGCTCTTCGACCTTCAGGCCGGTACGCACGTCGGAAAAACGCATTTTGTACAGCGTTGCTGCGCCACGGGCGCTCGGTGCCTGAATATCGATATCTTTCACAATCAGCAGCTTGCCGTTGTAATTCAGCACCATACCTTTCTTGATTTCGTTCGCTCTTGGCATTGCAGTAATCCTGTTTACGGGAGGTAAAAAATATCGCGCCAAATTACTCGCGCGCGGCCTTTCAGGCAAGCGGAATTCGCGGCTTTTGCTATCAAGATGCAAAAGGTGTTACTGTGCCCGCGATGCCCCACTGCGCGGGCCATCGACATTAAAGAGAGCATTTATGGATTGTCGTCCAGATTGTGGCGCGTGTTGCACAGCACCGTCCATTTCCAGCCCCATTCCAGGAATGCCTGAAGGCAAGCCTGCCAATACGCGTTGCGTCCAGCTTGCAGAGGACAATCGCTGTATGATCTTTGGCTCGCCTGTACGTCCGGCGGTCTGTGCCGGACTTCAGCCTTCGCCTGAGATGTGCGGTCAGTCGCGTGCGCAGGCGATGACCTACCTGCTTGAGCTGGAGTTGCTCACCGCGCCTTAAACGTCTTTGATGCGCGCCAGACAGCCGAGGGTGCACACGCACATGAGCAGCGCAATCCAGAAGACGGTGTGATAACTCCATATTTCGGCCACGACACCGGCCATTGAGCCAGCGATTATCCAGCCGACACGGGTGGTGTTGGTATAAAGCGTGGTGGCCGCTCCGGCCTGGCCCGGCATCAGGTCCTGGAAATAGAGCATGCCGATCCCGGCAAGGATCCCGATATAGATCGCGTTCAGCAGCTGTAACATCAGCAGCAGCGCCGGCGCCTTAACCGTCAGCATGCCGATGTAAAACAGCAGGCTGGCGACGGCCGCAACGCGCATTAACAGGCGTTTCCCGCAGCGTTTCGCATAATAACCGGCAATCAGCATGGTCGGGATTTCCAGCCCGGCAGCGGTGCCCATCATCATCCCGGCCAGCTTCTCCGGCAGATGCAGTTCATCAATAATAAACAGCGGCATATTAATAATGTAGAGGCTGTTGGTGCCCCACATCAGCGTGCAGATGGTAAATAAGAGCAACGCATCCCGGCGATTTCGCCGCGGGGCCTCCAGCGCCCCTGTCGCTGCAGCGGGCTCCTTACGCATTGACGGCAGGAAGAACCACACCATCGCACCGCAGACCACAAATGCGACGCCGGCGCTCAGGTACATCACCGTAAAGCCAAATCCCATTGCCAGCGCATAGGCCAGCGGCGGGCCAATCACCCATGCCAGCGAGACCTGAGCACGCAAAATGGAGCTGAACATCACCGCTTCGCGGCCGGTGCGGTCGGCATGTTCACGGGCGAGGGCAAACATCTGCGGGTTGGCGGTTGAGCCGAAACTGCTCAGGAACACGCCGACAAACAGCAGGATGAAATAGTTACGGTTCCAGGCAAACAGCAGACAGGCGAACAGGCCCAGCAGGCAGCAGAAGACGATCAGGCTTTTGCGATCCCCTTTGCGGTCGGAGCGCCCGGCCAGAAACTGGCTGACAAAGATGCCGATGATGGCGCTTCCGGTAAAGAAGAAACCGACCATCGCCGGGCGCGCGTGCACCTCATTGGTCAGAAACAAACTTAGCGTTGGCGTTTGTAGCGCACCGGCAATGCCGGTGAGGAAAGCAACAATCAAAAACGCCGTTGACGTCAGATCAAATGGCTTTGGAGAGGCGGCAGCGGGGGTGTTATGCATCTTTCACTATCAGCAGTTCACAGGGAGATGCGGAGTGTACGCCGCCTGTCAGAAAATAAACAGGTGCAGCGATCAATTTCAGTGCAAAAATTAAAATAGCATTTCAAATTCTGTCCGAACGGCTGAAGGTTGCTGAAGTTGGTTGCTGAAGGTCAGCAAAAAGCGGCTGACGGCGGAAGAAATGTGCTGCATATCTAACTTCTGAAATCAGAAATGTAACTTTTCTTGCAACATCTTGCGTTAGGATCAAGACTCATTGAAACGTTTCAGCGCTATCTTGTGACAACTAACGGAGCAGGTTAGCGCATTTTTTCTCATTAGAGCTGAAACGATTCAATTTCAGCAGGAGAGGAGAACCATGTTCCAGTTATCTGTTCAGGATATCCACCCGGGCGCACAGGCCGGGAATAAAGAAGAGGCTATTCGTCAGGTTGCCGCCGCGCTGGTGCAGGCGGGCAACGTGGCTGAAGGCTATGTCGACGGCATGCTGGCCCGTGAGCAGCAGACCTCAACCTTCCTTGGCAACGGGATTGCCATTCCGCACGGTACGACCGACACCCGCGATCGGGTGCTGAAAACCGGCGTTCAGGTTTATCAGTTCCCGCTGGGCGTTGTATGGGGTGATGGTCAGGTGGCCTACGTTGCAATCGGCATTGCCGCCAGCAGCGATGAGCACCTGGGCCTGCTGCGTCAGCTGACGCATGTGCTGAGCGATGACTCCGTGGCTGAACAGCTGAAATCTGCCACCACGGCAGAAGAGCTGCGTGCCCTGCTGATGGGTGAAAAGCAGAGTGAAGCGCTGAAACTGGATAACGAGACGCTGACGCTGGATGTCGCAGCTGCCGATCTGGTCACGCTGCAGGCGCTGAACGCCGGTCGTCTGAAAGAAGCCGGTGCGGTCGATGCCGCGTTTGTAACCCGCGCGATCAACGACAAGCCACTGAATCTGGGCCAGGGGATCTGGCTGAACGACAGCGCGGAAGGCAATGTGCGTAGCGCTATCGCCGTCAGCCGTGCCGCAAGCGCGTTCACGGTTGAAGGTGAACCCGCCGCGCTGCTGGTGACCGTCGCCATGGCCGATGAACAGCCGGTTTCCGTGCTGAAGCGTCTGAGCGATCTGCTGCTGAACAACAAAGC
>JAFACP010000134.1 GCA_023425455.1 Pseudomonadota bacterium
GCCCCAGCAGCACCGCGCCGGCACCATCACCAAAAATAATGATCGTGCCGCGATCGGTTGGATCGCAGGTACGCGCCAGCACGTCTGCGCCAATAACCAGCGCATAGTTGACCGCGCCGGATTTAACGTACTGATCGGCTACGCTCAGCGCGTAAGTGAAGCCTGCGCATGCGGCGGCAACATCAAACGCCGGACAGCCTTTGATGCCCAGCATATTTTGCACCTGGCACGCAGCACTCGGGAATGCATGGGTCGCGGAGGTTGTCGCCACCACGATCAAGCCGATCTGCTCTTTATCAATGCCGGCCATCTCGATCGCACGCTGTGCAGCTTCGTAGCCCATTGTGGCAACGGTTTCATCTGGCGCGGCAATACGACGTTCACGGATACCTGTGCGTGTGACAATCCACTCGTCAGACGTATCTACCATTTTTTCCAGATCGGCGTTGGTTCGCACGTTTTGTGGCAGATAGCTGCCGGTACCAATAATCTTCGTATACATGTACGCTCAGTCACTTTTAGCTAATACAGATTCCAGGCGAGCGGCAATCCGCTGCGGGACTTGTCGCTGCACCGCCTGCACTGCCTGTTCAATCGCGACGGTAAAGGCTCGCTGATTGGCAGCACCGTGACTCTTGATCACAATGCCGCGCAATCCTAACAGACAGGCGCCATTATACTGGTCGGGGTTGAGGTGACTGAATCGCCGCGTCAGACTTTTTTGTAACCAACGCTTTAATAAAATCAGCCACCAGGACCTTTTTTTGCCCTCCCCCTGCGATTTGAGCAGAGAAAGGAACATCCGCACGACCCCTTCCATGGTCTTCAACGTTACGTTGCCGGTAAAGCCATCACACACCAGAACATCGGTTTTACCCGTCAGCAGTTCATTGGCTTCGAGATATCCAATATAGTTGATGGATGGCACCTGTTTGAGTATTTCCGCAGCGTCGCGAATACTGTCCAGGCCTTTAGTCTCTTCTTCACCAATATTGAGCAACGCAACGCGGGGAGTGTTGATCCCGACGACCTCTTCTGCCAGCACCGACCCCATGACGGCAAACTGAGCCAGCATCGTACTATCACAATCTACGTTCGCCCCCAAATCGAGTACGACCGTTTTGCCCTTTTGCTGATGAGGTAATACCGTCACCAGCGCAGGACGCTCAATCCCCTCAATGGGTTTGAGCAATAATTTTGCCAACCCCATCAGCGCACCGGTATTTCCTGCACTGACGCAAGCCTGAGCTCGCCCCTCTTTCACCAGCTCCAGCGCCATACGCATAGAGCTGCCACGACTATTGCGAATAGCCTGCGATGGCCGGGCATCACTGGCAATAACTGACTGCGCAGGAATAATCTGCAGACGCGAACGTTGTTCGAAGTCAGCTTTTGCAAGTAATGGCGTGATTGCGTCGGGGTTACCGACTAAAAGAAGTGTGAGTTGCGAATTAGAATCCAGTGCCTGCAATGCTGCAGGCACTGTCACGGAAGGGCCAAAATCTCCCCCCATGACATCTAACGCCAGGGTTAGACGTGTCAAGGTATCGTCGCAGCCTGGTTCGGTATATTCCCCGCTTGCACGGGGAAATCCTCACTAAGCCTAATCACGCTAACGCGTGATTACTTAGTGATTACCTTGCGGCCGCGGTAAAAACCGTCAGCAGTGATGTGGTGACGCAGGTGTTTCTCACCAGAAGTCTTGTCTACAGACAGGCTGGTAACTGCGGTCAGCGCGTCATGGGAACGACGCATGCCACGTTTGGAACGGGTTGGTTTATTCTGTTGTACGGCCATGGACCTTACTCCTCAATTACTTACGCTTTAAGCTGGCTAATACGGCAAATGGGTTTGGTTTTTGCGCTTCATCAGGCAGTTCCCCAAAGACCATGTCCGCCTCGGACACTTCACAGTGTTCAGAATCATGCACCGGAACTACAGGCAAGGAGAGGATGATTTCATCTTCTACCAGCGCCAGCAGATCGATTTCACCGAATTCGTTAACCTCAATCGGTTCATACGCTTCCGGGAGTGCTTCAGCCTGTTCGTCAGAACGAACCGGACTGAAACAATACGTTGTGTGAACATGCTGTGTGAACGGTTTCCCGCAACGCTGGCATTCGAGCGTTACCGTAACCTTTGCATCACCGGTTAAAACGGCAAGGCGCTGGTTATCAATAGCGAACGACATGGAGCATTCCACATCACTGTCCACACTGACTACGGATTCGGCGATACGCTCAGCCTGATCGGAAGTATAGATACCTTCGTAATCGAGACGTTTTTGAGCCGTACGGACCGGATCAAGAGTCAGGGGTAATTTTACCTTTTGCATAGGGCGCGCATATTAACTTTGTAACGTCATAGAGTCAAAGAAAAAGGCAACCAGAGCTGCCTTTTGCCAATTATTCGCACACATTGCGGCCTGTAGTTTAAAATGGCTGGCATCGATACGCTATATCTGGTGATAAAAATATGCCAAATCTCGTTCTCGCCTCCACGTCGCCCTACCGTCGAATGCTGCTGGAAAAGCTCGGGCTTCCATTTGAATGCGCTGCCCCGGAGGTTGATGAGACACCGCAGCCAGGTGAGTCTGCCCGCCATCTTGTTACCCGCCTCGCCCGCGAAAAAGCGCAATCGCTGGCCGTACGTTACCCGGCACATTTGATTATAGGCTCGGATCAGGTTTGCGTACTGGACGGCACTATCACCGGAAAACCCCACACCGAAGAGAAAGCCTGTCAACAACTGATGCAGGCGCAGGGAAATATCGTCACGTTCTATACCGGCCTTGCGCTGTATAACTCTGCATCGGGGCATCTACAGAGCGAATGCGAACCGTTTGATGTCCATTTTCGTCATCTGAGTGAGCAGGAGATTAGGGAGTATGTCCGCCGGGAACAGCCGCTGAACTGCGCCGGTAGCTTTAAAAGCGAAGGATTGGGCATCGCGCTGTTCGACAAGCTGGCAGGCCGGGATCCCAATACCCTCATCGGGTTACCGTTAATCGCACTCTGCCAGATGTTACGCTATGAGCACTGCAATCCACTGTAAGGAACAGTGGGTGAGCGTGCCAAATGTCGCCGGCCTGCGCTGACGCGGGCCGGATGCTGACTCAACCGCGCAAGACTTTCAGACAGCGTTTGAGCTGTTCGTCGAGCGGCGCTTCGATACGCATAACTTCACCCGTATTTGGATGGGTAAACTTCAGCGCGGCCGCATGCAGGAACAGACGCGATAACCCCGTCCCTGCCAGCTGTTTGTCGAACTCGCGGTCACCATAGCGATCGTCAAAGGCGATAGGATGCCCGGCAAACTGGGTATGCACGCGGATCTGGTGGGTTCGCCCGGTCACAGGGCTGCAGCGGACCAGCGTGGCAAACTCATAGCGTTCTTCTATTTTAAAACGCGTTTCGGACGGTTTCCCCTCCTGATTGACGCGCACAATACGTTCGCCGCTTTGCAGAATGTTCTTCAGTAACGGTGCCTGAACCACTTTGACATGCGACTGCCACTGCCCGCGAACCAGCGCCAGATAATCTTTCTGCATCCCTTTTTCACGCAGCTGTTCATGCAGTGAACGCAGTGCGGAGCGTTTTTTGGCGACCAGCAAGACGCCTGAGGTATCGCGGTCGAGGCGATGCACCAGCTCAAGGAAACGTGCTTCCGGGCGCAGCGCGCGTAGCCCTTCGATCACCCCGAAGCTCAGACCGCTGCCGCCATGCACCGCGGTGCCGGACGGTTTGTTCAGCACCAGGATATGGTCATCCTCATAAAGGATAACGTCACTGAGGGCAGCCACTTTTTGCAACTTAGGCGAAACCGCTTCTTCTTCGCGTTCGGCGACGCGAACCGGCGGAATGCGCACTTCGTCGCCGGCTTCGAGCTTGTACTCCGGTTTGACACGCTTTTTATTAACCCGCACCTCGCCCTTGCGCAAGATGCGATAAATCATACTCTTTGGCACACCTTTCAGTTGGGTGCGCAAAAAGTTATCGATGCGTTGCCCCGCTTCATCATCAGCGATAGCAACCATTTTTACGGCTGGGGTCTCTGTTTTCATGGTTGGCGATTCTAAATAGCGTCAGCCATTAGCGCCACTCATTTTTCTGTGCTTATATTTACTTTTATCCGGCCAGCCCACGCTCACGCGCAATCGATTTGGTGGTTATTAAACCAATCACCACGCTGAAGTGAAGAAACTGTGAGTAACCGGGTGATAATTGGTAAAAGTCATCTTGCTATAACCCGGCGAGCAGTGGAATAATGAAGCCGTTTTCCGCGTTAAATCCAGGTTAAGTTAAGGATATCGACGGAATGACCAATTTTGTCTGACCGATCATCCACGCAGCAATGGCGTAAGACGTATTGATCTTTCAGGCAGTTAGCGGGCTGCGGGTTGCAGTACTTCCCGGTATAAGGATTGTTTTCTGGAGAGTTTTCCCAGGCAATTCCCCTGATAATTGCGCTGTATTTCCGTATGAAATACAGGCAACCGACACTCTGCGCCTCTTAAGCGAGCGACAACCGTGAGGTTGGCGACGTGAATAGTCACGAGGCCATCGGTTCATACCCCGGAAAGCGTCACCTTGCCCGCAGCTTTGTCGTCAATGTAAGAATAATGAGTAAGTTACGATGAAAAGAATGTTAATCAACGCAACTCAGCAAGAAGAGTTGCGTGTCGCCCTTGTGGATGGGCAGCGCCTGTACGATCTGGATATCGAAAGTCCTGGACACGAACAGAAAAAAGCGATCATTTACAAAGGCAAAATCACCCGCATTGAACCAAGCCTTGAAGCTGCATTCGTCGATTACGGCGCTGAGCGTCACGGTTTCCTCCCTCTGAAAGAGATCGCCCGCGAATATTTCCCCGCAAATTACAATTCTCATGGTCGTCCAAACATCAAAGATGTTCTGCGTGAAGGCCAGGAAGTGATTGTTCAGATCGATAAAGAAGAACGTGGCAACAAAGG
>JAFACP010000171.1 GCA_023425455.1 Pseudomonadota bacterium
TCGACATCTTCACTGTCCAGCGGGACAGCGTAGCCGTGGGCACGACGCAGGTAACTCTGTTTCTCCAGCAGGTTGAGATCCTGACGAATGGTGACTTCAGAGACGCCGGTGGTTTTAGCCAAATCGACCACGCTGACGCGTCCCTGATCGATGACCATCTGCAAAATGATTTGTTGTCGGGAATTCATAGCATCCATTTAAATAAGGCGGAACGAGACTGGAAACGTTGCGATCACACTTCCCACGGGGATTTCGGCTGCGCGTTTTCTGGCGCAATATCCGTGCCGTCCTGGGACAGTAATTCGTTTTTTAAAATCTCAAGATTGCGGATAGCAGAGTGATAATCGCCCGCCACCAGAATATCCAGCACTGTATCAATACGTTGTGCCACGGTAAGTGCATCAATGTTCGCCATAATCTCACTCCTGGAGCGAAAAGTTAATATTTTCAATGATGCAGAAATTGACATCAAAAGAGAAGGGAAAAAATACAATAACCAAATTACATCAATGAAAGTGATAAATTTATCCCCCCGCATGCAGCGGGCTTCCGCTGTGGATTAGTCTAATTCTGCGCGCAACGCGCTTTTTTATATGAGGAATTGGACTATGACAGTTATCAATCAAGCTACCTGCACACTGTTCACTGATGCTGAACGTTTTACGCAACTGTCCGCCTATTATGAGGCGGATCGGCGTACGGTCTGGATGATGCTGCAGGCGCAGCCGCGCCCCTGCTTCAACCACGCGTTGATCGAGGAGATCATGAATCTCTCCTGGCTGGTGCGGCAATCCGGTTTTGTCGTCGATTTCTGGGTGACCGGCTCGCTGGTGCCGGATATGTACAACACAGGGGGAGATCTGCAGTTCTTCGTGGAGTGTATCCAGAACGGCCGGCGCGAAGCATTGCGTGCCTACGCCCGGGCCTGTGTGGACTGTGTTCATGCCGCATCACGCGGTTTCGACACCGGGGCAATTACGCTTGCAATGGTAGAAGGTAGCGCGTTAGGCGGCGGGTTTGAGGCGGCGCTGGCGCACCATTTTGTGCTGGCGCAGCGCGATGCCCGCTTAGGCTTCCCGGAAATCGCCTTCAACTTGTTCCCCGGCATGGGGGGCTATTCGCTGGTCGCTCGCCGTTCGGGCATGAAGCTGGCGGAGGAACTTATCTATCGAGGAGAATCACACACCGCAGAGTGGTACGAACAGCATGGGTTAGTGGATACGCTGTTTGAACCCGGGCAGGGGTATGTTGCCACGCGCACGTTTATTGACACGCTGCAGCCGAAGATGAACGGCGTCAGAGCTATGCTGCGTGCCCGTACGCGCGTTCTGCAGCTTCCGCGCAGCGAGTTGATGGACATTACCGAAGACTGGGTGGATGCCGCATTTTGTCTCGAACCAAAAGATATCGCCTACATGGAACGCCTGGTGATGTTACAAAACCGCCATCACGCCGCGGGATTGCGCAAAGCCAGCTAGCGCATCTTTCTCGCCTGATAGCGCTTTAGCCATCGCTCGAATGCGGCAGCGGGCATCGGCTTAGCAAAGAGAAAACCCTGCCGTTCGTTGACGCCGTTCTTCGTCAGAAAGGCGTCTTCTTTTGCGCTCTCCACGCCTTCCGCAATGACCTGCAAATTGAGCGCCTGCGCCACGGCGACGATGGCGCGAACCAGCGACTGCGATATCGACTGCTTATGAATATCGCGCACAAATGACTGATCCAGTTTGATGGCATCAATCGGGAAACGCGCCAGCTGAGACAGCGATGAGTAGCCTGTACCAAAATCATCAAGATGGATCTGCGCGCCCAGCTGACTAAACTGCTGGATCACCGACAGCGCCAGCTCTTCATTTTCAATCAAACAGCTTTCGGTCAACTCGACGTCGATAGGGCAATATTCAAAGTTGAGATCTTTCAGCGCCTGTTTTAAGTCGCTGAAAATGGTCTGGTCAGCCAGTTGCCGCGCAGAGACGTTGACCGCCACTCTCAGGTTGATCCCCTTGTCGCGCCATTTTGCGACCTGGCGAACCACGTCAAGCATAACCCAGCGCCCCAGGGGGACAATCAGGCCAGACTCCTCGGCATAGGAGATAAACTCCAGCGGCGGGATCAACCCGCGTTCAGGCGACTGCCAGCGTACCAGCGCTTCCAGGCTTCTGACTTCTCCCCGCCAGGTCATTTTCGGCTGGTAGTGAATCAGCAGCTGATCATTATCCAGCGCTTTACGCAGGTTGGTATCGAGCCACAGATACTCGAATACGCGCTGGTTCATCTCCGGCGAGAAGACGCAAAATTTGCCCCGACCGTTCTCTTTAGCGGTATACATCGCGGTGTCAGCGTTGCGGATCACGCTCTCGCGGTCGTTGCCGTGCTGCGGGGCGAGGGCAATACCTAACGAGCATCCGGTATAGATCTCGATAAGCCCAATGCGAAAAGGCTGCTTCAGACGGGTCAGAATACGCGACGCCATCGCCTCCAGCGAACCTTGCGATGTATCGGTTGCCATGACGATAAACTCGTCGCCGCCGAGACGTGCCAGAACCTGGCCTTCGTCAAGACAGCTCAGAATGGCGAGCGCGACGGCCTGCAGCAGCTGGTCGCCAAACATGTGCCCGTAGGCATCGTTCACTTTTTTGAAGTTATCGAGGTCGAGATAGACCACACCGACCTGGGTTTCCCCGCGTGAGTCGATGGCATCGGAAATCAGCTCGTGGATAGCATTCCGGTTCGGCAGTCCGGTGATGGTGTCGGTGTTCGCCAGTACGCGCAGACGCTCCTGTGCCCGGCGCTCTTCGGTAATGTCGGTGCCGGAACAGATGAGAAAAATTTCATTTTTTCCGCTGCCGCTGTGGGCAAATTTATTTCTGAACAGAAACAGGCGCTGACCTTTACGGGTTTTGATCCAGCGCTCGACCTCATATGAGCTTCCGTTACGGAAAAAACCGGTGATATTGCGCTTTGAGGCCGCGGCCTCGCTGCGGCTCATAAACAGCTTAAACACGTTCTGGCCGATCACTTCCTGTTCCTTCAGGCCCGTGTACTCCTCGCTGAGGCGGTTAAAACGCTGAATATTGCCGTTCTGATCAAGGATCACGATCACCGAGTTAGCCTCGGACACAACCTGCTCGGCAAATGAGAGGCCCTGAACCAGATCGCGAGCGACAGAAGGGGTATCGTTCCATGCGGACGCGGTACCGGCCCACTCTTTTTTATTGATTTTTCGTCCGACAAGATGGACAGGGACATCTGCGCCGTATAAAGAGAGCGTCAGCGTGATGCTCGACGTAATCACGGTAAGCTGGCGGATCAGATGAGCCTGTTCATCGCTCAGCGCCACCACCTGGATGACATCTGCGCTTTCGCTGGCGGCCAGGTGCAGAGCATTGCTGTCAGCTGCCAGTCGCCACCATGGACTGTGTGTCCCCGTGTAACGAAACAGCAAATTCTGCTCCAGATCGTCCATCATGTTTTCTCCTGCGGCTGCTTTTTCGCGCAACAATTATTCATTTTTAGTCAATTTCCATCCATCCAGACGGCGGAAAAAATCGACGTGAACTTATTGTTTTTTACCAGTTTTATAATAGTAAAACGCGTGGCGTCAAAAAGGATACGTGAGCGCTAAAAATTCACGTAACCGGATATGACGAGACTTATTTTAGCGTAGATAATTCTGGCAAGTTTGGGCGGTCTGAGGTGGAAAATAGTCAGAAAAAATAGCGAATTTGCGGCGTGGCTTGCAGGGAAGAGCTGTCGGCCATCCCGAAAAGGAAATGGCCGACATTTTAACACCTTAACCGGCGACAGGGCGCGCGATAATACTGCGGGTTTCCATACGCACTTCGGCAATGTTTACATCGATCACGTCCGTGACTTTGTAAACCGTTTCACCTTTGATTTGTACGGTGCCATTTTCCTGGCTACAAACCAGTTCATCGCGCACGGCGTGGAGGAATGGCGCCGGAATAAAGGCTACAGCACCGTTATCCACCAGTCGCACGCGCATGCCGCCGCGGCTGACATCAATGATTTCTGCCGCGAAACGGGTATCCGTTCCGGCTTTATCGTTCAGGAAGCGCGCATACAGCCAGTCGCCGACATCACGCTCGGCCATGCGGTTCAGACGGCGACGCTCCGCCATCTGCAGCGTAGTTTCATCCTGCGGACGGGCAATCGCTTCGCCTTTGATAATGGCTTTCAGCAGACGATGGTTGACCATATCGCCATACTTACGGATTGGCGATGTCCACGTGGCATAGGCCTCCAGGCCCAGGCCGAAGTGCGGCCCTGGCTCGGTGCTAATCTCAGCAAACGACTGGAAGCGACGGATACGGCTGTCAAGGAAACCGGACGGCTGCGCATCCAGCTCGCGGCGCAACTTGCAGAACCCGGCCAGGGTCAGGACCTCCTGCGGATCCACATGTACGTCATGGTTTTTCAGCAGTGCCGCCAGCGCATCGGTATTGGCCGGATCAAAGCCCGTGTGGACGTTGTAAATCCCGAATCCTAAAGCATCGCACAGCACGCGTGCGGCGCAGATATTGGCGGAAATCATCGCCTCTTCGACGATGCGGTTCGCAATACGACGCGGCTCGGCCACGATATCCAGCACTTCGCCTTTTTCACCGAGGACAAAGCGATAATCCGGGCGATCTTTAAACACCAGGGCGTGCGTTTTACGCCACTCGCTGCGGTTCAGACAGACGCGGTGCAGCAGGCGGATTTGCGCGGCAATCGCCTCGCTTTCCGGTTTCCAGCTGCCGCTGTTTTCCAGCCAGTCGGAGACATCGTCATAAGCCAGCTTCGCTTTGGATTCGATGGTCGCGGCGAAGAATTCGATCGGGTCTTCAATGGTGCCGTCAGCGGCGATAGTCATACGACAGGCGAGCACCGGACGCACTTCGTGCGCGCGCAGCGAGCAGAGATCGTCGGAGAGCTCACGCGGCAGCATCGGGATGTTGAAGCCCGGAAGATAGTTGGTGAACGCGCGAACTTTAGCAATGCTGTCGAGCTTGCTGCCTTCCGCTATCCACGCGGTAGGATCGGCAATCGCGACAGTCAGATGCAGTTTACCGTCGGCAGATTCTTCCACATACAGCGCATCATCCATATCTTCCGTACTGGCACTGTCGATGGTGACAAAATCCAGCGCAGTCAGATCGCGACGGGTCAGCCCTTCGTCCAGCATGGTGGTTGCCACGCCGTCAGGGGCTTCTTTCTCAAGGTTGTGGCGCGCCAGCGTCACCCACCATGGCACAAAATGATCGTCGCCGAAGGTGATGAACTGGGTCAGCTCCGCATAAAAACCGCGATCGCCTTTAAGCGGATGACGGCGCATCTCTGCCACCGCCCAGTCCCCTTGCTGGAAATCATGCCCGACGCCACGCGCGGCGCGGCATGGAATAGCATCTTTCAGCAGGGGATGGTCAGGCACAATAGAGAGGCGGTCATCTTTTTTATGGACTTTACCCACGAAGCGGGTCAGGAATGGCTCGATCAGCTCTTCCGGCTCGGCAGACTCACGCTCTTTTTCCGTATGAATGACGGCCGAAATTCGGTCGCCGTGCATCACTTTTTTCATCTGCGGCGGCGGAATGAAGTAACTTTTCTGCGCATCGACTTCCAGGAAGCCAAAGCCCTTTTCCGTGGCTTTTACGACCCCTTCTGCACGCGGCGTCTGGGAATGCAGTTGCTGTTTAAGCTGCGCTAGCAGCGGGTTGTCCTGAAACATAATGTTCTATTTTCGTAGCCATTGAGCGGCTGACAGTTTTACGCGATTCTCACCGCTTCAGCAAGCGCTCTTTAGGTAAATAGTATGGTTATTCCTGTTTGCCAAGCGCGGTGCGCAGACGCGCCAGCCAGCCGTGCAGTGCGCTGGCGGCGAGCAGGTTAATGGCCTGTTCGGCAGGCATGTTTTTGGCGGTCAGCGGGGTGAATTGTGCAGCGCTGAACCGGTCAGGAGAGCGGCTCAGCCATGCCACAGCGTCCGACAGTGCGGGACAGGCGGGGTCGTCGCCCGCCGCGTGAAGGAGATTTGCCAGCAGCCTGCCGGTTAAATCAAGCACCACGGGGTGATGACACAGCACCGGGGTGAGCGGCTGGAGAGCAGGCTCTGTTTGCCACTGCGCAAGACACTCAAGCTGGTATGCGCTGGCGTACCGCAGCTCCACGCCGGGAAAACCGGCGATCCACAGTGCATTGTCGTGGCCAGCCGTCAGGGAGTGCGGCTGAATAGGGTGTCCCGGCAACCAACGTACCGGATACCCCAGGAACGCCTGGCATACGGCGACAACCCGCGCCTGAAACCCGATAAAACCAATTATCTGGTTTATCAATACGATGTCATAGATGGTCAGACCGACTTCATCGAGCTGCTGTCGCGCTTTGTCGTCTATCACCTCCGGGGAGCTGGTAAGCTGGCGGGCATATTGGGTGATTTGCGCCAGACGGCGGTTGCTCTCGCGTGAAGAGTCAGGGCCTGGCAGCGGCGCGAGCAGAGCGGCGTAGTGGTTACATAGCCTCTGGACGCCACAGGCCTGAGCAACCGTGAGCGCGGTGCTTAAGCGATCATAAGCGCTCAGCGTGTGCAGACGGCTGACCGGCGTTGCCAGCGGGAACAGCCGATCGCATAGCGCTCTTGCCGGGCTGAACCAGCATTCGCATGCGGCGAGGATCTCTGCGGGCAACGTTAAATCGAGCAAAAAACGATCGGCGACGTTAGTGGCTTCGGGCACCAGAGGCAGGACATCGGCCTGCGAATGATTTGACTGGGTTTCGTGATACCAGTGGCCTTTGCCGGAAAAACGGCGTGGTTCCATGGGCATTCCTTGATCTCAAAATGGCGATCAATATCCTGGCGTAAGGCGAATGGGGGGAAAAATATTGTTAGGTGATAACAAATAGCAGAACGGAATAACGCGGATGGGGAGAGAAGGGAAAACTCTCTTCCCGAAGGGGAAGAGAGTCACCGCTTATTTGATTTCCAGCTCGTTCATTGCCGCGATATTGAAACCGCCGTCAACGTGAACCACTTCGCCAGAGATACCAGCGGAGAGATCGGAGCACAGGAACGCCGCGGAGTTACCCACGTCTTCAATGGTCACGGTACGGCGAATCGGGGTAACCGCTTCGCAGTGTGCCAGCATCTTACGGAAATCTTTGATGCCGGAAGCGGCCAGCGTACGGATAGGACCGGCAGAGATGCCGTTAACACGCACGCCTTCCGGACCCATTGCGTTCGCCATGTAGCGTACGTTCGCTTCCAGAGACGCTTTAGCCAGACCCATCACGTTATAGTTCGGGATAGCACGTTCTGCGCCCAGATAGGAGAGGGTCAGCAGCGCAGCGCCCGGGTTCAGCATCGTACGGCAGGATTTCGCCATCGCCACGAAGCTGTAAGAGCTGATGTCGTGCGCAATTTTAAAGCCTTCACGGGTAACCGCATTCACGTAGTCGCCGTCAAGCTGATCGCCAGGCGCGAAGCCGATGGAGTGAACAAAACCGTCGAATTTCGGCCATGCTTTTGCCAGCTCAGCAAACATGCCGTCGATGCTTTCGTCTTGTGCAACATCACATTCCAGAACCAGACTGGAACCCAGCTGCGCGGCAAACTCTTCAACACGGCCTTTCAGCTTGTCGTTCTGGTAGGTGAATGCCAGCTCGGCGCCTTCGCGGTGCATAGCCTGCGCGATGCCGTATGCGATGGACAGTTTGCTGGCAACGCCGGTTACCAGAATGCGCTTACCGGAAAGAAAACCCATAGCTTTAATCCTTATATTCATTGTTGTGCCGATCGTCATCTTATTCGGACAATCGTCGTTAAAACGCGGCGATAATATCACGTGTCGCGAGCTTAGTTAATCCGACCACGCTTTCGCATCGCGGTTATCTGTCTTTTCGCCATGCGTCGGCGGTTAACGCTTCACCAAAATGACCGGCGATAAGGCGTTTGGTCAGGTCGTGAAGCGGGGAGGCGAGCACATCCGCGGTGCTGCCGCGCTCGACGACATCACCCTGATGCATGACCAGAACCTGATCGCTGATGTGTTTCATCATCCCAAGATGCTGCGTCACATAGATATAAGAGATACCCTGTTTTTCCTGTAATTCCAGCATCAGGTTAATTAACTGCGAACGCATCGACATATCG
>JAFACP010000212.1 GCA_023425455.1 Pseudomonadota bacterium
ATGGTCCCCTTCAGGTACAGCGTCGCCTGCCCCTCAATCAGGACCCGGTCACCGCGCAGCGCACAGCGCAGATCGCCGCCGCGGACGGAAACCTGGCGTGCCGACAGCTCACTCTTCCCGAGCTTCTGCGCCCAGTAGGGGATCAGCATACTGTGCGCGGAGCCGGTGACCGGATCTTCCGGCACCCCTTCTCCCGGACAGAAAAAGCGGCTGACGAAATCGTACTCGTCGCCCACCGCGCTGACGCACACCATTTTGTCCAGCGGGATCATCGCGGCAATATCCGGCCTTAAGGCTTCAACCTGCTGCTGGCTCTCCAGCACCACCAGATAGTCGCGTCCGACCCGAACCTCTTTGACCTCACTCACCCCCAGCGCACGCAGCAGCAACGCCGGTGGATGGCTGACGACGTCGGTCTGCCATGCCGGAAAATTCAGCGCCAGCCAGTCGCCGCGGCGGTTTACCGTCAGCTCGCCGACAAAGCGTGTGGCGAAGCGAATTTCGGTAGCGGGATAATCAAGGTATTCAAAGATAACGTGGGCTGCCGCAAGGGTCGCGTGGCCGCAGAGGTTAATTTCATCGAGGGTGGTGAACCAGCGCAGCTCGAAACCGTCGTCGTTACGCACAAAAAAGGCGGTCTCTGACTGGTTATGCTGGCGGGCCATCTTAAGAAGCGTCTCATCCGGGAGCCACGCCTCCAGCGGACACACCGCCGCGGCATTGCCGCCAAACGCCCTGTCGCTGAAGGCATCGACCAGATAAAAATCAATGTGCTGCATATTATTCTCCTGTTGTGTCGCGGTGGCGCAGAAATACCGTGCCTTTCAGATACAGCGAGGCCTGGCCGCCCATCAGCACCCGATCGCCCTTCAGCGCGCAGCGAATATCCCCGCCGCGGGCGGATAGCTGGCGGGCAAACATCGTGGTTTTGCCAAGCTTATCGCCCCAGTAGGGAATTAACATGGTATGGGCGGAGCCGGTGACCGGATCTTCCCACACCGAGACGCCCGGCGAGAAAAAGCGGCTGACAAAATCGTAGCCATTATCGCCACGCGCGGTCACCGCGACCTTGTGTTCCCCCGGGATCATCGCGGAAATGTTCGGGGCAACCGCCTCAACCTGCTGGCGGTCTTCCAGCACAATAACCCAGGCCCGCCCCTTGCGGGCGTCCACATACCGACTGATGCCCAGCGCCTGGAGCAGCTCTGGCGGTGGCGTTTGTGCCTGCGTCGGCGTGGCCGGGAAATCCAGCGTCAGCCAGTCCGCCTCGCGGCTCACCGTCAGTCGTCCGGAGGCTGTTTCAAAGTGGATGCGCGAGTCAGGATAGTTAAGCTCGTTGAACAGCACCCAGGCGGCGGCGAGGGTAGCATGACCGCAGAGATTGACCTCGGTTAAGGTCGTAAACCAGCGCAGCTCAATGCCCCCCTTACTGCAGACGAAAAACGCCGTTTCCGGCTGATTATGTTGCTGCGCCATGCTGAGCAACGTCTCGTCCGGCAGCCAGGCCTCAAGCGGGCATACCGCCGCCGGGTTGCCGCCAAAGGTCGCGTTGCTGAAGGCATCCACCAGATAAAAATCAATCTCCTGCATTGTCTTACCGCCTGTTTTTGTTGTGTTGTTGTTTATATTCAATGAAAACAATATCCTCCGCCAGCGCTGGCATAAGGTAAATTTTGGGACTTACATCACATAATGGTTGAGTTTTCGCCGTTTATCGCTTTAAGATCCCCGTCTGATCTTTCCCGTAACCCATCCCTGGCATCCCTATGACAACGAACACTGTTTCCCGCAGGACGGCGTGGCTGCGCGTGGTCACGCTGGCTATTGCCGCATTTATTTTCAACACCACCGAATTTGTGCCCGTCGGGCTGCTGTCTGACATTGCCCGGAGCTTTAACATGGAGACGGCGCAGGTGGGCATCATGCTCACCATTTACGCCTGGGTGGTGGCGCTGATGTCGCTGCCGTTTATGCTGCTGACCAGCCAGATGGAACGACGTAAGTTGCTGATCGGTCTGTTCGTGTTGTTTATCGCCAGCCACGTGCTGTCGTTTATGGCGTGGAACTTTAGCGTGCTGATTATCAGCCGCGTGGGGATCGCCTTCGCCCACGCGGTGTTCTGGTCGATCACCGCCTCGCTCGCCATTCGCCTCGCCCCGGCGGGCAAACGCGCCCAGGCACTGAGCCTGATTGCCACCGGTACGGCGCTGGCGATGGTGTTGGGCCTGCCGATTGGTCGCGTGGTGGGGCAATATTTCGGCTGGCGCTTCACCTTCTTCGCCATCGGCGTCGGGGCGTTTATTACCCTTATCTTCCTGCTTAAGCTGCTGCCGAAGCTGCCAAGCGAGCACTCCGGCTCGCTAAAGAGCCTGCCGCTGCTGTTCCGCCGCCCGGCGTTGATGAGTATCTACCTGCTCACGGTGATTGTGGTGACCGCCCACTATACGGCCTACAGCTATATTGAGCCGTTTGTGCAGACCGTGGCCGGCTTTAGCGCGAACTTCGCAACGCTTCTGCTGCTGCTTCTCGGCGGCGCGGGGATCCTCGGCAGTATCGTCTTCAGCAAGCTCGGTAACCAGCATGCCTCTGCGCTGGTCAGTAGCGCCATTGGGCTGCTGATGGTCTGCCTGCTGCTGCTGATGCCCGCGACAGGCAGCGAGAGCCAGCTGGCTATCCTCAGCGTATTCTGGGGGGTAGCAATCATGATTATCGGGCTGGGGATGCAGGTGAAAGTGCTGGCGCTGGCCCCGGACGCCACCGACGTGGCGATGTCGCTGTTCTCCGGCATCTTTAATCTCGGCATTGGCGCGGGCGCGCTGGTGGGAAATCAGATAAGCCTGCACGTCTCGATGTCAGCGATTGGCTATCTCGGGGCTCTCCCGGCGCTGGTGGCGCTCATCGGGTCCGTGCTTATCTTCCGCAAATGGCCGGTGACAATGGAAGAGCAGCCGCATCACGGATAGGAAGCTGCGCCAGCGCGCAAACGGCGCTGGCGCAGCGGTCAGGTGACTCAGTGGTGGTAGTTGGTGATGATTTCCAGCACGCCGTTGATAATAAACTGCACGCCCATACAGACCAGCAGGAAGCCCATCAGACGTGATATGGCTTCGATTCCCCCTTTTCCTACCCAGCGCATGATCGCCCCGGAGCTGCGTAATGCCGCCCAGACGCTGATCCCCACAAGGGCGAAGATAATCGGCGGCGCAACGGCAATCACCCACTCCGGGAAGGTTGACCCGTCGCGTACCGTTGAGGCGGAGCTGATAATCATCGCGATGGTCCCCGGCCCTGCGGTGCTCGGCATGGCTAACGGCACAAAGGCAATATTCGCGGAAGGCTCGCGCTCCAGCTCTTCGGATTTGCTTTTTGCCTCCGGCGATTCGTGCGCTTTATGCGCCGGGAACAGCATGCGAAAGCCGATAAAGGCCACGATCAGGCCACCGGCGATACGCAGACCGGGAATAGAGATCCCGAAGGTGTTCATCACCACTTGTCCGGCGTAATAGGCCACCATCATGATGATAAATACGTACACCGCCGCCATCATCGACTGGTGGTTGCGCTCCGCGCTGTTCATGTTC
>JAFACP010000272.1 GCA_023425455.1 Pseudomonadota bacterium
TTCCGGCACCACAATCGCCGGCGATGCCGCGGCAATCGCCTCGACGTTACTGCCCTCTTCCAGCGCCACCAGCATCTCTTTTGCACGCACCACGCCGATAATTTCATCCAGCTCCCCGCGACACACCGGGAACAGGCTGTGTGGTGAAGAGAGCAGCTGCTGGCGAATCTCCGCCACGCTGAGGCTGGCGTCGACCCAGCTGATCTCACCGCGCGGGGTCATGATGCCGCGCAGCGAACGGGAGGCCAGCGACAGCACGCCATTGATCATATAGCGTTCCTCTTCAACAAACGCCCCTTCCGGCACCGGCACTGGCGCATGACTCTCAGGAGCCTGCTGAGGAGCCCCCTGGCGACGCCCGCCCATCAGACGCAGAATGGCATCTGCGGTACGGGCGCGCAGCGGCTGGTTTGACTGCTGTTTGATAAAGTTGCGCCGGGCAATCTGGTTAAACAGCTCGATAAGGATCGAGAAGCCGATCGCGGCGTACAGATAACCTTTCGGAATATGGAAGCCAAATCCTTCCGCCACCAGGCTCAGACCGATCATCAGCAGGAAGCTCAGACACAGCACCACCACCGTCGGATGCTGATTGACAAAGCGGGTCAGCGGCTTTGATGCCAGCAACATAACCGCCATCGCGATCACCACCGCGGCCATCATCACCGGCAGATGGTTTACCATCCCTACTGCAGTGATCACCGCATCCAGCGAGAAGACCGCGTCAAGCACCACAATCTGAAGGACCACCACCCAGAAGCTGGCATAGCCTTTCCCGTGGCCGTCATCGTGCTGGCGGTTTTCCAGCCGTTCGTGAAGCTCGGTTGTGGCCTTGAACAACAGGAATATCCCCCCCAGCAGCATGATCAGATCGCGCCCGGAGAAGGTGAAATCCATCACCGTAAACAACGGTTTGGTCAGCGTCACCATCCACGAGATCACCGACAGCAGCGCCAGACGCATGATCAGCGCCAGCGAAAGGCCGATAAGACGTGCTTTATCACGCTGTTTTGGCGGCAGTTTATCCGCAAGGATGGCGATAAACACCAGGTTGTCAATGCCGAGAACAATCTCCAGGACAACCAGCGTGAGCAGGCCTACCCAGATTGACGGGTCCATTAAGAATTCCATGACAAGCTCCTGCTACAGGAATGACGAAACGGTGCCCCGACTGGCGTGGGCAAAGCAAAGATAAACCGTATTGAGGGGTGGCGCGAAACGCCGGTGAAAATGGCTCGAAAAAGTCGGGCAGATGACTGACGTCGGTGACGGTCCATATAGTGGGCTGTAGCCCTATACTCCTGAACTATTAAACGGAGGCTAAACATATCAGAGACAATTGCTTTTTAGCAAAGATTTACGTTCTTTTGCAATCATCTGTAACACAGGCGCTATAACGTAACGGAAATTCTGCAATGCGAGGCTAAATTACGGATCTTCATCACATAAATTATTTTTTCACTATCTAAAATAATTCGCGAAGTCTTCGATTTTTAACTCTAACCCTTATCTGAATCGATTCGGTTCGCCAGATGCGATTCTCAGTACGACAGGCAGGTTGTCGTATTAATGATAATAAAAGGAGGTAGCAAGTGACCATTGCTATTGTCATAGGCACACATGGTTGGGCTGCAGAGCAGTTACTCAAAACGGCAGAAATGCTGTTGGGCGAGCAGGAAAATGTTGGCTGGATCGATTTCGTTCCCGGTGAAAACGCCGAAACGCTGATAGAGAAATACACTGCTCAACTCGCGAAGCTGGATACCAGCAAAGGCGTGCTGTTTCTCGTCGATACATGGGGCGGCAGCCCGTTCAACGCTGCCAGCCGTATTGTCGTCGATAAAGAGCACTATGAAGTTGTGGCCGGGGTAAACGTCCCGATGCTGGTCGAAACCTTTATGGCCCGGGACGACAACCCTGGCTTCGACGAGCTGGTGGCCGTGGCGGTTGAAACCGGACGTGAAGGCGTGAAAGCGCTGAAAGCGCAGCCGGTGGAAAAAGCCGCCCCCGCTGCCGCTGCCCCGAAAGCCGCCGCACCGGCGAAACCGATGGGCCCGAACGATTATATGGTCATCGGCCTTGCGCGTATTGATGACCGTTTGATCCACGGCCAGGTCGCCACCCGCTGGACCAAGGAGACCAACGTTCAGCGCATCATCGTCGTCAGTGACGAAGTCGCGGCGGACACGGTGCGTAAAACCCTTCTGACTCAGGTTGCTCCTCCGGGCGTTACCGCGCACGTGGTGGATGTCGCCAAAATGATCCGTGTTTACAACAACCCGAAATACGCGGGCGAACGTGTGATGCTCCTGTTCACAAACCCGACAGACGTCGAGCGCATTGTGGAAGGCGGCGTGAAAATCAGCTCCGTTAACATTGGTGGTATGGCTTTCCGTCAGGGCAAAACGCAGGTGAATAACGCGATTTCGGTTGATCAAAAAGATATCGACGCATTCAACAAGCTGAATGCCCGCGGTATTGAGCTGGAAGCCCGCAAGGTTTCCACTGACCAGAAACTGAAAATGATGGATTTGATCGGCAAAGTTGGAAAATAACCCAACGCCGGGTTTCTCATAAAGCTTATGTAATAGGAGAAGTACAATGGAGATTACCACTCTTCA
>JAFACP010000284.1 GCA_023425455.1 Pseudomonadota bacterium
GGCCAGTTCAGCCCCGGCTGGCGCGGCAGCTACTGTTTTATCCCCTCTGAAAACGAAGATGATTTTGCCGACGCGGTTTTTGACGGCGAGCAGCCTGATCGCATGGCGCTGCGCGAAGGCTGGCGAAAACTGCTGCCGCAGGCGATTGCCGACCCGCTCAATCCGCACAGCTGGCGCGGCGGGCGCGGACATGCCGTCTCGGCGCTGGAAATGCCCGCCGCGCCGGTCCAGCCCGGCTGGCATCATCCGGATACCCCTTATCGCCCGCCCGTCGGTATTGCGTGGCGCAGCGAACGGCTGGGCAATCGTCGCCGGGTGTGGATCTTTACCACCGGCGATGAGCACCCCGATCGCCCGCTGGCGGTCCTGCTTGACGGACAGTTCTGGGCCGAGAGTATGCCGGTCTGGCCTGCGCTGGCGGCCCTCACCGCTGAGGGAAAATTGCCGCCTGCGGTCTACGTTCTGATCGACGTGATTGACACTGCGCACCGCAGCCGTGAGCTGCCCTGCAACCCCGATTTCTGGCTGGCGGTACAGGAGGAGTTGCTGCCCCTTGTGCAGTCTCATGCCCCGTTTAGCGATGACCCGGGGAAAACCATCGTGGCGGGCCAGAGCTTTGGCGGGCTCTCGTCGCTGTATGCCGGGCTTAACTGGCCGCAGCGTTTTGGCTGCGTGCTCAGCCAGTCCGGCTCTTACTGGTGGCCGCACCGTGGCGCACAGCAGGACGGGCTGCTTATCGAACAACTTAAAGCGGGTGAAAAAACCGCACGCGGGCTGCGCATCGTCCTTGAGGCCGGGCGCAATGAGCCGCTGATTTTCCGCGCCAATCAGTCGCTCTACGCCCAACTACATCACACACAGCAGCCGGTTATCTGGCGTCAGGTTGACGGCGGACATGATGCGCTTTGCTGGCGCGGTGGGCTGACGCAGGGGCTGATGAGCCTCTGGCAGCCGCTTATTCAATAACGGAGTCTGTATGGAATTCAGCAACCCTTTCGATGATCCGCAGGGACAGTTCGCCATTTTGCAAAACGACCACGCGCAGTACAGCCTGTGGCCACAGCAGTGCGCGCTGCCCGCAGGCTGGCGGGTGGTCTGCGAGCCGCAATCGCAGGAGGCGTGCCAGCAGTGGCTGGCAGAACGCTGGCAAACGCTGTCGCCGTCACATTTTGCGGGGGAGAGCGCATGAACCGTCTTCCTCTCGTTGCCGCCCAGCCGGGGATCTGGATGGCAGAGCAGCTTTCCACGCTGCCAAACGCCTGGAGCGTGGCGCACTACACCGAACTGAAAGGCGATATCGACGCGCCGCTGCTGGCGAAAGCCATTGCCGCGGGGATGATGCAGGCCGATACCCTGCGTACACGTTTTGACGAGGATAACGGCGAGGTCTGGCAGTGGGTGGATGCGTCCATGATCCTGCCGGAGCCCGCTATCGTCAGGGTTGACTCGCCTGCCGCCGCCCGGGCGTTAATGGAAGCCGACCTCGGCCAGAACCTGCGCGTTGACAGCGGTCAGCCGCTGGCGCTGCATCAGCTGATTCAGGTGGCGGATGACTGCTGGTACTGGTATCAGCGCTATCACCATTTAGTGGTTGATGGCTTCAGTTTCCCTGCCATTACCCGCCAAATCGTCGCGATTTATCGCGCCTGGAAAAAGGGGGAACCGACGCCGGCATCGCCCTTTACCCCCTTTGCGGAGGTGGTGGACGAGTACCAGCGCTATCGCGACAGCGACGCCTGCCGGCGCGATGGCGCATTCTGGGCGGAGCAACGAAAACAGCGGCCGCCGCCGGTCTCCCTTTCCCCTGCGCCGCTGCCGGGCCGCGCGGCCACGACGGATATTTTGCGCCTTAACATCGTTGCCGATGGGCGTGCCTTCAGCCAGTTGGCGCAGGCCGCAGGCCAGGTGCAACGCACCGATCTGGCGCTGGCGCTGGTGGCGCTGTGGCTCGGGCGACTCACCGGTCGGCTGGACTACGCCGCCGGGTTTATCTTTATGCGCCGGATGGGATCGGCGGCGCTCACCGCCACCGGTCCGGTGCTCAACGTGCTGCCGCTGGCGGTGAATATCGCGCCGCAGGAGAGCCTGCCGTCGCTGGCGCTGCGCCTTGCCGGTCAGCTGAAACAAATGCGTCGTCACCAGCGTTACGACGCCGAGCAAATCGTACGCGACAGCGGGAAAGCTGCCGGCGATGAGGCGCTGTTTGGCCCGGTGCTTAACGTCAAAGTATTTGACTATCATCTGGCGATCGACGGCGTACAGGCAACCACCCATACCCTGGCGACCGGCCCGGTTAACGATCTCGAACTGGCGCTGTTTCCGGATGAGCAGGGCGGGCTAAGCATTGAGAACCTCGCCAACAAACAGCGTTACGACGAAGAGACGCTCACCCGCCACGTCGCGCGTCTGAACGCGATGCTGCTGCAGTTTGCCGCGAACCCGGACCTGCGCTGTGGCGAAGTGGAAACCGTATCAGAGCAAGAGTATGCGCAGCTGGCGCGCATCAACGACACCGGGCTAGCGCTGCCCGCCTTCACCCTTGCGGAGCTGGTCGCGGAGCAGGCAAGTAAAACGCCGGACGCCCCCGCGCTGGCGGATGCCCATATTGAGCTGAGCTATCGCCAGATGCGCGAGCAGGTGGTGGCGCTGGCGACCGTGCTGCGCCAGCGTGGCGTGAAGCCGGGTGACAGCGTGGCGGTTGCGCTGCCGCGCTCGGTGTTCCTGCCCCTCGCGCTGCATGGCATTGTTGAGGCCGGTGCTGCCTGGCTACCGCTGGATACCGGCTACCCGGACGAGCGTCTGCTGATGATGCTGGAGGACGCAAAGCCGTCGCTGCTCATTACCACTGACGATCAGCTTCCACGCTTTAACGATCTGCCGATCGCCACCCTGAGTTACAACACACTATTACCGGCTGCGGAGGGTGAACCTCTGCGGCTGGCGCAGCCGGATCAGACGGCGTACATCATCTTTACCTCGGGCTCTACCGGACGCCCGAAAGGGGTGATGGTAGGGCATACCGCCATCGTCAACCGTCTGATGTGGATGCAGGATCACTACCCGCTGGAGGCCAGCGACGTGGTGGCGCAAAAAACACCGTGCAGTTTTGATGTTTCGGTATGGGAGTTCTGGTGGCCGTTTATTGCCGGGGCGAAGCTGGTGATGGCCGAGCCGGACGCGCACCGCGATCCGCAGGCGATGCAGCGCTTCTTCGCGCAATACGGCGTAACCACCACCCACTTTGTGCCGTCGATGCTGGCGGCATTTGTCGCGTCGCTAAGCGCGGAAAGCGTCGACTGCTGCAGGACGCTGAAAAGGGTATTCTGCAGCGGGGAAGCGCTGCCGACCGCCCTGTGCCGCGAGTGGCAACAGCTGACTCAGGTGCCGCTGCATAACCTCTATGGCCCGACGGAAGCCGCGGTGGACGTGAGCGGGTATCCGGCCTTTGGCGCGGAGCTGGCGGCGGTTGAGGGCAACAGTGTGCCGATTGGCTTCCCGGTGTGGAACACGGGGCTGCGCATTCTCGATGCCATGATGCGCCCGGTGCCCTTTGGCGTGGCGGGCGATCTCTATCTCACCGGTATTCAGCTGGCGCAGGGCTATCTGGGCCGCCCGGATCTCACCGCCAGCCGCTTTATCGCCGATCCTTTTGCTCCGGGCGAGCGGATGTACCGCACCGGCGACGTGGCCCGCTGGCTGGACAACGGCGCTGTGGAGTATCTGGGCCGTAGCGACGATCAGCTAAAAATTCGCGGGCAGCGTATCGAGCTGGGCGAAATCGACCGGGCGATGCTGGCGCTTACGGACGTGGAGCAGGCGGTGGCCCATGCCTGCGTGCTTAATCAGGCGGCGGCCACCGGCGGCGATGCGCGTCAGCTGGTGGGGTATGTGGTTTCCGCCTCCGGTTTACCGCTGGATCGCGATGCGCTGCTTGCCTCGCTGAGAACGCAACTGCCGCCGCATATGGTGCCGGTGGTGCTGCTGCAAATCAGCGCACTGCCGCTCTCTGCCAACGGCAAGCTGGACCGCAAGGCGCTGCCGCTGCCGGCGCTCAGCCCTGACGTCCCGGGACGGGCGCCCTCAACAGAGACCGAACGGGCCGTGGCGCAGGCGTTTTCCGCCCTGCTGGGCTGCGAAGTGAATGATACAGAGGCCGACTTCTTCGCCCTCGGCGGCCATTCGCTGCTGGCGATGCGTCTGGCGGCGCAGCTGAGCCGCATATTTTCCCGCAAGGTGACGCCGGGACAGATTATGGTGGCCGCCACGGTCGGCAAGCTCAGTGCCTTGCTGGAGGCGCAAATCAGCGATGAGCAGGCCCGGCGTCTCGGTTATGAAACCCTGCTGCCGCTGCGTGAAAGCCATGGCCCGACGCTGTTTTGCTTCCATCCGGCGTCCGGTTTTGCCTGGCAGTTTAGCGTGCTCTCGCGTTATATCGATCCACAATGGTCGATTATCGGCATTCAGTCGCCGCGCCCCAATGGCCCCATGCAGACCGCGGCAAACCTGGATGAAGTCTGCGAAGCGCATCTGG